>DNAD01000166.1:1910-6901 GCA_003484785.1 Lachnospiraceae bacterium | reverse complement strand
TGAACCTAAGCGCACAATTTGCTTTGCAAATTGGCGCAGACGGGAGGCAGGAATGAAGATTATTATGCTGGGAGCGCCGGGTGCCGGAAAGGGCACGCAGGCCAAGAGGATAGCGGAACAGTATGGCATTCCCCATGTATCGACGGGTGATATCTTCAGGGCTAACATAAAGGAACAGACTCCTCTGGGAATGGAAGCCAAAAGCTACATGGACAGGGGCGAGCTGGTTCCCGACGAGCTCACTGTAAAGATACTGCTTGACAGGGTGGCAAAGGACGATTGCAAAAACGGATATGTTCTTGACGGCTATCCGAGAACGATCCCCCAGGCAGAGGTGCTTGACAAGGCAATAGAGGAAACGCAGGATCCCTCCGGAATCGGCGCAGACGAAAAGATAGATTTTGCCATCAACGTGGACGTGCCTGATGAGAACATCATAAACAGGATGAGCGGACGGCGGGCCTGTCTTAAGTGCGGGGCAACCTACCATATACAGTATATGCCTCCCAAAACAGAAGGGATATGCGACAAATGTCAGAGTGAGCTTGTGATACGGGACGATGACAAGCCGGAAACCGTAAGGAACAGGCTTTCCGTCTATCACGAGCAGACAGCTCCTCTGATCGATTATTATTCAAATAAAGGTATCCTGAGGACGGTTGACGGAACAAAGGATGTTGACGAGGTCTTCTCGGATATTAAAAATATTCTCGAGGCATAAAGATGGCAGTTTCGATCAAATCTCAGCGTGAGATAGACCTCATGCGGGAATCCTGTAAGAGACTTGAGTATGTGCATAACAAGCTCGGAGAGATCATAAAGCCCGGTATCTCCACCTATGAGATCAATAAGATCGGCGACAGGCTGATACGGGAACAGGAGGGGATCCCGAATTTCCTTGATTATAACGGCTATCCGGCCTCCATCTGTGTTTCCGTAAACGACGAGGTGGTGCACGGGATCCCGAAGAAGGAAAGGCTTCTTGAAGAAGGGGATATCGTAAGCCTCGATGCCGGTCTCATATATAAGGGCTACCATTCGGACGCAGCCAGAACCTACTGTGTGGGGAAGGTCTCGCCGGAGGTGAAGCAGCTGGTAGAGGTTACGAAACAGAGCTTTTTTGAAGGGATCAAATTCGCGAGAGAGGGTTGTCACCTGTATGACATATCAAATGCGATAGATGACTATATCAGTCAATACGGTTACGGTATAGTACAGGATCTGGTAGGTCACGGTATAGGCACCAGGCTCCATGAGGATCCGCAGATCCCGAACTTCAGGCAGAAGAAAAAGGGTGTAATGCTCAAGGCCGGAATGACCCTGGCCGTTGAGCCCATGATAAATCTGGGAACCTGGGAGGTTGAGTGGCTTGATGATGACTGGACGGTAGTGACCGAGGACGGACTTCCCAGCGCCCATTACGAGAACACGATACTCGTGACAAAGGGCGATCCCGAGATACTGACTCTGGGAAACTGGGAGACATAAGCCATGAGGGGTGAATTTGCAACTTCCCTTTCTGGTCATGACAGGGGAAAGGTTTATATCATAACAGAGGAGCATGAGGATTTTCTTATGCTCTGTGACGGAAGGCTTAAACCCCTGGAAAAGCCTAAGAAGAAAAACCTCAGGCATGTACAGATAGTTAAGAAACATACATATAATAAAGAGATCATCGAAAAGCTTGAAAGAAACGAAAAGGTCTTAAACGAGGAGATCAAAAGGGCGATAAAGCTTTACACAGGCTCCCGGAAAAAGGATATGTTTATTGGAGGATCGGATGTCGAAGGCTGATGTAATTGAAATTGAAGGAACTGTAACCGAGAAGCTGCCTAATGCCATGTTCAGGGTAAAGCTTGAGAACAATCATGAAGTTCTGGCCCACATTAGCGGCAAGCTTCGTATGAATTTTATCCGGATACTTCCGGGTGATAAGGTAACACTGGAAATGTCCCCCTATGATCTTTCAAAGGGAAGGATAATCTGGAGAGATAAATAAAATAATTATCCGGTAAAAGAAATAGTTGATATTTGTTGCCCCGGGTGATAAAATATTAGGCGGTCTTTTTTGACAGGTAGATGATTTTTGTTTGTGATCGCCGAAAGGAGGTTTAAGATGAAGGTTAGATCGTCAGTAAAACCTATTTGCGAAAAATGCAAAGTAATCAAGAGAAAAGGCAGAATTATGATCATCTGCGACAATCCCAAGCATAAACAGCGTCAGGGATGATCGTGTGTTCCGGGCCGCAGACCGGCGCGGAAATGATCATGTCACTATAGAGAGTCTCGACAGGGTTTGATAAACATGCTGAAACGGGCTTTCTATTGATACTCTGCGATCGTTGATTTAGCAAGGATAAGAGGAATGCGTTTCTGCCGAAACGCCTTATGTCAAAAAATTCTCTTCGAGAAATTTTTGACCCGCTCATTCTTGATAAATCAAGAATGAGCGTAGAGGCAAGCTCGGAGGCGTATGCCTTCGTGTGAGAAGCGCCGGGTGTGGGCGTTTCTCCAGTCAATAAGTAAGAAAGCGGCATTATCGCCGCGGAATTAGGAAAGGAAGGAATTTGATATGGCTCGTATTGCAGGCGTGGATCTCCCCAGAGACAAGCGTGTCGAGATCGGTCTTACCTATGTTTACGGTATCGGAAGACCGAGCGCAACTAAGATTTTGGATCAGGCAAAGGTTAATCCCGATACCAGGTGCCGTGATCTTACCGATGATGAGGTAAAGAAGATCAGTGACATCATCGAGTCCGATTACATGGTAGAGGGTGATCTGAGAAGAGAGGTAGCTCTCAATATCAAGAGATTACAGGAAATTGGCTGCTATAGAGGGATCCGTCACAGGAAGGGTCTTCCTGTCCGCGGACAGAAGACAAAGACAAACGCAAGGACAAGGAAGGGTCCGAAGCGTACTGTTGCCGGAAAGAAGAAGTAATTACAGCAGAGCTGTTTAAAATACTATATTGTTGCTTTTATTTTCGATAAAATTTTTGTGAGGTTAGTTTTATGGCAAAGTCAGGTACTAAAAAGGTTACAAAAAAACGTGTAAAGAAGAACGTTGAACGCGGACAGGCGCATATCCAGTCTTCCTTCAACAATACTATCGTTACTCTGACCGACACCGAGGGAAATGCTTTATCATGGGCAAGCGCCGGCGGTCTTGGTTTCAGAGGCTCAAGAAAGTCCACTCCCTATGCCGCTCAGATGGCTGCAGAGACGGCTACAAAGGCTGCTCTGGTGCATGGGCTTAAAACTGTAGATGTGTTCGTAAAGGGTCCCGGATCGGGACGTGAGGCAGCCATAAGGGCATTGGCGGCTAACGGGCTTAATGTATTAAGCATCTGTGATGTTACCCCTGTTCCCCATAACGGATGCCGTCCGCCTAAGAGACGTAGAGTATGATCACCGGTTACAGTATGATTTGTAAGGAGGAATAATTTATGGCAGTCGACAGAGTTCCTGTACTTAAGAGATGCAGGTCACTTGGGATTGAGCCCATGGTACTGGGTTATGATAAAAAATCAAGAAGAACGCTTACCCGCTCCAACAGAAAGATGAGCGAGTATGCTACACAGTTAAGAGAAAAGCAGAAGGCTAAGTTCATATACGGCGTGCTCGAGAAGCCTTTCCGTAATTACTATGAAAAGGCAGACCGCATGAAGGGTATGACCGGTGAGAACCTTATGGTCATGCTTGAGAGCAGGCTGGATAACGTTATATTCAGAATGGCGTTCGCAAGGACAAGGAGAGAGGCAAGGCAGATCGTAGGCCACAAGCATGTGACCGTTAACGGCAAGTGTGTCAACATCCCTTCATATCTTTGCAAGGCCGGCGATGTTATAGAGATCAGAGAGAAGAGCAAAAGCTTACAGAGGTACAAGGACATCGTTGAGACTACCGGAGGAAGACTTGTTCCCAACTGGCTCGACGTTGATCTTGAGGGACTGAAGGGCACCATCAAGAACCTTCCTACCCGCGAGGATATCGACGTACCTGTTAATGAGATGCTCATAGTCGAGTTATATTCCAAGTAAACCCGAGTGACAGCATATAATAGGAGGTTTTGCTTTGTTTGATTTTGAAAAGCCAAGGATCGAGATCGTAGAAATCTCGGAAGACAAGAAATACGGTAAGTTTGTAGTAGAGCCTCTTGAGCGTGGATATGGTATTACGCTTGGAAATTCCTTAAGAAGGATAATGCTCTCGTCTCTGCCCGGTTCTGCGGTGAGCCAGATAAAGATCGACGGCGTTCTTCATGAGTTCAGCTCCATCCCCGGTGTTAAGGAGGATGTGACTGAGATCATCATGAGCATCAAGGATCTTGCTATTAAGAATGAAAGCTCTTCCAACGAAGTAAAGACGGCGATCATTGAATACGAAGGAGAGGGCGTGGTAACTGCCGCGGATATCCGTTGTGACCAGGATATCGAGATCTTAAACAAGGATCTTAAGATAGCCACTCTCGGTTCGCCCGACGCAAGGCTTTATATCGAGCTTACAATAACCAGAGGAAGAGGCTATCAGGGCGCGGATAAAAACAAGGGAGAGGATCTTCCGATCGGAGTGATCGCGGTAGATTCCATCTATACTCCGGTGGAGAGAGTTAACATGTCGGTAGAGAATACCCGTGTGGGTCAGATCACCGATTATGACAAGCTTTCTCTTGAGGTATATACCAACGGAACGCTGGCGCCCGATGAGGCAGTCAGCCTTGCGGCCAAGGTGCTGAGCGAGCATCTGTCACTTTTCATTGACCTTTCCGAGAACGCCAGGAACGCGGAGGTTATGGTCGTTAAGGAAGACGATAACAAGGAAAAGGTAATGGAAATGAGTATTGACGAGCTGGAACTTTCGGTTCGTTCATATAACTGCCTGAAGAGGGCAGGGATCAATACCGTTCAGGAGCTGACCAACAAGACTCCCGATGAGATGATGAGAGTAAGAAACCTCGGACGCAAGTCCCTTGAGGAGGTTCTTGCAAAGCT
>DNAD01000166.1:0-1799 GCA_003484785.1 Lachnospiraceae bacterium | reverse complement strand
GTGAAGATCATGACGCAGGCGGTTGCCGGGAAACGGAAAGCGTAAGGTCATGGTCCGGAAACAGAAACATGACCGGCACATAAGACTGAAAAAGCGGCGCCGGGAGGGAGACCACCCTGAAGGAGGAAAAAAATGGCAATGTACAGAAAGCTTGGAAGAACAAGCAGTCAGAGAAAAGCATTATTAAGAAATCAGGTTACGAACCTTCTGTATCACGGAAAGATCGTTACTACTGAGGCAAAGGCCAAGGAGATCAGGAAGATCGCAGAGCATCTGATCGCCCTTGCCGTAAGGGAAAGGGATAACTATGAGACAGTCGAGATCGACGCCAAGGTTCCCGAGAAGGATAAGGACGGCAAGAGGGTCAAGGAGGTAGTTAACGGCAAGAAGGTTACAAAGTACCAGACCGTTAAGAAGACTATAAAGAAGGATTCACCTTCAAGGCTTCATGCCAGAAGGCAGATGCTCAAGGTATTCTATCCCATCACCGAGGTTCCCAAGGAGGGTCCCGGAAGGAAGAGGAATACGAAGAAGATCGATATGGCAGCTAAGATGTTTGACGAGATAGCTCCGAAGTATGCAAACCGTAACGGTGGTTATACCAGGATAATCAAGGTTGGTCCCCGTAAGGGTGACGGAGCCATGGAGGTCATCATCGAGCTCGTATAAAACGGCTTTATGAAGTATCCGAAGCTGAGCTGTCTGCCGGCGTCGGACACAATAATGTGATCAATGTTAAAACCGGACTGAGATATGCCTCTGTCCGGTTTTACGTATACAGGAAAATACTGTGACATTATCGTAATTGCCGATTATTATATCTCATTATAACCGGAATTATCCGTTTACTTTTGTGCAGAACCGGAGCCGATCAGAAACGCAGTGCTGATAAGCGAGTAAATCAGATAAGTGATCATTACTCCGAAACAGACATCCGACAGAAAATGATTGGTCATATGAATACGGTTATATCCGTAGATAAGGACAAACACACAGGCCAGCGCAAATGCTGTCCCGTTTTTTCTGCTGCTTCGTTTTTTCATAACGTCTGTTAACATCGGCAGCGCAAACATCATACTGGCAATGGTCATATTGCCGCTGGGCCAGCTCTTGAAGTTATCGTCGCTTCCTGCAAGATTTGGAACCATCTGCCACCAGCTGCGGAATTCGGCTGCCGGATCGTCTAAGGTGATAAGATACTTGTACCTCGGACGGGAAGCCACCTGTTTAAGCCAAAGGTTTATGCTGTCAGCCGTAATGCCTGCAATGAGAATAGCTGCACCGACCGCGATCAGCTTATCCGGATCATTGTCATCAACCAATCGGATGACAACGAAAGGAACCCAGCTATACAGAAGCGCCCAGAATAGCCAGCTGAAAACGGACAGTACTGCAGGTGACTCACCGGCTGTGTATCCAAACAGCGCACGAACAACCTTTCCGTTATAACTGTTGGAATAATAAACCGCCATGAACCAGCCAAGGATCAGAAGCGTCCGGGACAACAGGCGGTATCTTTCACTTTTTTTCTTAAGTCCCGAGTACAGGCAGGCTCCTGCTGCCGGATACAGACAGTATGAGAAGTAAGAACCATAGGTGGCAAAGAATGAGCCCAGCTCTGTTTTATCAGCCAGCGCGGCATTAATTTCAAAATCCCGGAAAGAACCGATGACAATTCCCAAAATACATGTGGCGATGACTGACCAGAAGCAGGCAGTCGGCATAGACATTATAGTTTTTCTGTTCATGATAAGCTCCCCCTCTCTGTTCATATTATATTATATCATATGATGTAAGGA
>DNAD01000349.1 GCA_003484785.1 Lachnospiraceae bacterium | reverse complement strand
GCTACTGTCACAGGCCAAAAGGCTGTGAACAATAATGCTGTGTTTCGGACAGGCGATCCTGGATGAAAGGAGTCGGGATGAACTATGAAATAGATCTGTCGGGTGTATATAACCCGGATGACCTTCATGAGGTCATAGCAAAGGTTCTTCCTCTGCCGGAGTATTACGGAGGAAATCTGGATGCATTGCATGATGTGCTTACGGACATCTGTGAGGATACACGAATTTCCTTTGTTAATTCTTATGAGGCCGAGGTAATGATGCCTAAATACATGGCGAGCCTGAAAAGAATGTGCCGTGATACACAGGCCGAGAACGAAAGCCTTGCAATAAGCTTTGACTGATGCAGGGGGGCAGAGATGATATTTGAGACACATGCGCATTATGATGACGAAGCCTTTGATGAGGACAGGGACGAGCTGATCCCAAAGCTTTACAGGGAAGGGATAGAAAAGATCGTCAATATCTCGGTGAACAGAAAAACCTGTGAAGAAACTCTGGGGCTTATTGAAAAATACCCCTTTTTTTATGGAGCTCTGGGCTATCATCCAAGTGACTGCGCTTACTTTAACGAGGATGAATACCAATGGATAAAGGATGCCTCAAAGCATGAAAGAGTTGTGGCCATAGGCGAGATCGGGCTCGATTATCACTGGCCCGAGCCTGAGAGGGAGCTTCAGAAGAAAGTCTTTAAGGAGCAGCTAAAGCTTGCGCACGAAACAGGCCTTGCGATTGTTGTGCATAGCCGTGATGCCGCAAAAGACACCATGGATATCCTGAAGGAGCAGGGCAGTGGATTATCGGGTGTTGTGCACTGTTATTCCTACCATGTGCAGGATGCCCTTGAATATGTGAAGCTCGGCTTTAATATCGGGATCGGAGGAGTCATCACCTTTAAGAATGCTCATAAGCTCAGGGAGGTGGCAGAGGCGGTTCCCCTTGAAAATATCGTTGTTGAAACCGACTGCCCCTATCTTGCGCCCGAGCCATACAGAGGAAAGAGGAACTGTTCCCTTTATCTTTCCCTTGTAATAGAAAAGCTTGCAGAGATAAAGGGCATTACGGCAGAAGAGGCAGAGGAAGCGACGTTCAAAAACGCTTTGAGAATGTATAACATCATATGAATAGTATAAATACTTACGTAAGAACTCTGGACATCATAAACAGATACAATTTTACAATAAGGAAGAAATACGGACAGAATTTCCTTACGGACCAGAATATACTTGACAGGATAATCGACGCGGCACAGCTTACGAAGGAGGATGCCGTACTCGAGATAGGCCCCGGGATCGGAACCCTGACCGGGGAGCTTGCCGGGCGGGCGGGGAAGGTAGCCGCGGTTGAAATAGATACAGAGCTCATACCCATCCTTAAGGAAACTCTTGACGGGGTGGAAAATGTAGATATAATAAACAAAGATATCTTAAAGCTCGATTTAAGAAGCTATATCGCCGATAATTTCGGAGACAGACCGGTCAAGGTGGTTGCAAATCTTCCTTATTATATAACGACTCCGATCATCATGAAGCTTATGGAAGGTGGTTATCCCTTTAAGAGCATAACCGTCATGGTGCAGAAGGAGGTTGCGGAGAGGATGTGCGCCGGCCCCGGCAGCAAGGAATACGGAGCCCTGTCCCTGGCGGTGAGGTATTATTCTAACCCGGTCATCATCACACAGGTACCCCCGGAATGCTTTATCCCGCGGCCGAAGGTCAGCTCTGCGGTAATAAGGCTGGATATCCTTAAGGATCGGGGCGTAAAGGTACGGGATGAGGAGCTTTTATTAAAGCTTATACGGGCATCCTTCAACCAGAGAAGAAAGACCCTGGTAAACGCTATTGCCAATTTTAACGGTCTGAGCTTTGGGAAAGAGGAGATAAGAGAGGCTATCGAAAAAACGGGGCTCAGGGCGGATATACGGGGAGAAGCCCTGACTCTTGAAGAATTTGCGGCTCTGGCAGATAGGTTGAGCGCCGGATGCCAAAACATTAAAGGGGATACGGTCCCTTCAGAGGAGGAAAACGGAATGGAAAAAAAGCTTTCCGAGCTGGTTAAGAAGCTATATAAAAAAGAGGTCTCAGAAGCCACCAATGCGGAGCTTTATCATGCGCTCCTAAGCCTTACAAAGGAGCTTTCCCGGGAGAAAAAGGTGATCGACGGGGACCGGAAGGTATACTACATCTCTGCGGAATTCCTGATCGGAAAGCTTCTTTCGAATAACCTTATTAATCTGGGAGTTTATGACGAGCTTGAAGAGATCCTGAACAAAAACGGAAAATCCATCGCGATGATCGAAGAGGAGGAGCCGGAGCCCTCTCTGGGAAACGGCGGGCTCGGAAGGCTTGCTGCCTGCTTCCTTGATTCCATAGCGACTCTCGGGCTTCCCGGAGAGGGTATCGGCCTTAACTACCACTATGGATTGTTTAAGCAGGTGTTTAAGGATCACCTTCAGACGGCCGAAAAGAATGACTGGATCGAGAAGGATTCCTGGTTGAATAAGACCGGGGTCTCCTTTGAGGTAGAGTTCGGAGGAGGAGTAAAGGTTGAGTCCGTTCTTTACGACATCGACGTTATCGGCTATGACAACGGGATCATAAAGCTCCATCTGTTCGATCTTAAGAGCCTGGATGAAGGCCTTGTCAGGAAGGGCATTGATTTTGACAAGGAAGCTGTCGACAAAAATCTGACGCTTTTCCTGTACCCCGATGATTCGGATAAGGCAGGCAACCTTTTAAGGATCTATCAGCAGTACTTTATGGTCAGCAGCGGAGCTCAGTTCATTATAAAGGAAATGAAGGAAAAAGGCTTCGATCTCTATGAGCTTGACAAGCATGTGATCATCCAGATCAATGATACCCATCCGACAATGGTGATCCCCGAGCTCATCAGGATCCTCACACAGGAGGAGGGCTTTACGATGGACGATGCGGTGGAGGTTGTGGGAAAGACCTGTGCCTATACCAACCATACCATCCTTGCGGAGGCTCTCGAAAAATGGCCTCTCGACTACCTTGAGCAGGTGGTCCCGAAGCTGGTTCCGATAATCAAGGAGCTCAATAACCGGATAGTTAAGACCAATAAGGATCCGAAGATTCGGATAATCGATGAGGATAAAAGGGTTCATATGGCTCACATCGATATCCATTACGGCATTTCCGTTAACGGAGTGGCGGCTATCCATACCGAAATCCTTAAGAATACGGAGCTGAATGCCTTTTATAAGCTGTATCCCGAAAAATTCAATAACAAGACCAACGGCATTACCTTCCGCAGATGGCTGTTAAGCTGCAACAGGGAGCTTACTGCGCTTTTAGACGAGAAGATAGGAACGGGCTATAAAAAGAATGCGGACGAGCTCGAAAAGCTCCTTCAGTTTAAGGACGATGAAGAGGTGCTGAACAGGCTTGCCGCAATAAAAATGGACAATAAAAAGAAGCTTGCAGAGCATGTCAGAGCAGTTGAGGGCGTAGAGCTCGATACCGACTCCATCTTTGATATCCAGATAAAGAGGATGCACGAATACAAGCGGCAGCAGATGAACGCGCTGTATATTATCCACAAGTATCTTCAGATCAAGGCCGGAAAGAAGCCGAAGCGCCCCATAACCTTCATTTTCGGGGCGAAGGCGGCTCCTGCCTATGTGATCGCAAAGGATATAATCCATCTTCTGCTGGTGCTTGAGGAGATCGTCAATAAGGATCCCGAGGTCAGCCCTTATCTCAAGGTGCTGTTCGTTACCAATTATAATGTAAGCTATGCGGAGAAGCTGATCCCCGCCTGCGATATCTCCGAGCAGATAAGCCTTGCTTCAAAGGAGGCCTCCGGAACCGGCAATATGAAGTTCATGCTGAACGGAGCCGTGACCCTGGGCACCGACGACGGGGCGAATGTGGAGATACACGAGCTTGTGGGGGATGAGAATATCTATATCTTCGGAGCGGATTCGGATACGGTCATAAAGCACTACGAAAAGGCAGACTATGTATCCAAGGAGCTGTATAAAAAATCTCCGGTGATAAAGCAGGCCGTGGACTTCATAATAAGCGAAAAGGCCTTAAAGACCGGGCATAAGGAGAACCTTGAGAGGCTCTATAAGGAGCTTCTTAACAAGGACTGGTTCATGACCCTTCTTGATCTGGAGAGCTATATCGAGAAAAAGGACGAAGCCCTTAACGACTACGAGGATCAGCAGAAATGGAGAAGGATGATGCTTGTAAATATCGCAAAGGCCGGGTTCTTCTCTTCCGACCGTGCCATAGAAGAATATAACAGAGATATCTGGAAGCTGAAAAAGGTGTGAGAATTATGAGACAGGCAGGAATTTTACTGGCAATTACATCACTTCCCTCCGAATACGGGATAGGATGCTTTTCAAAGGAGGCCTACGACTTTGTGGACGCGCTTAAGGCCGCGGGACAGGGAGTATGGCAGATACTGCCCCTGGGGCCCACCAGCTACGGGGACAGTCCCTATCAGTCTTTTTCGACCTTTGCGGGAAACCCTTATTTCATCGACCCGAAGGCCCTGACAGAAAGAGGCCTGATAACCAAAAAAGAGTGCGATTCCTATGATTTCGGAACGAATGAGACCAAAACAGACTATGAGAAGATATACAGGTCGAGGTTTCTGCTCCTGAAAAAGGCTTTTAAAAGGGCGGAAGAAGGGCTTAAGAAGGATGAAGACTTTTTAAGCTTTAAAAAGGATAATTCAGGGTGGCTTGGTGACTATGCGCTGTATATGGCAATTAAGGACAGCAACGGCGGAAAGAGCTGGCTTGAATGGGACGAGGACATAAGATTCAGAGAAAAGGCCGCCCTTGATTCCTGCAGGGAAAAATATAAGGAAGAGATCCTGTTCTACGAGTTTTTGCAGTATGAATTTTCGGCACAGTGGAAAAAGCTTAAGGAATACGCTAACGGTCAGGGTATTAAAATAACAGGCGATATTCCGATCTATGTGGCTCTTGATTCTGCAGATGCCTGGGCATCTCCCGAGCTGTTTCAGTTCAATGAGGACTGTACGCCGAAGGCAGTGGCGGGCTGCCCTCCCGATGCTTTTTCCGCTGACGGCCAGCTTTGGGGAAATCCTCTCTATGACTGGGAATACCACAGGAAGACCGGCTATGAATGGTGGATGAAAAGGCTTAAACACTGCTTTGAGCTTTACGATATAGTCAGGATCGATCATTTCAGAGGGTTTGATGCGTATTATTCGATCCCGTTTCCGGCGGAAAATGCAAGGATAGGAAGCTGGGAAAAGGGACCGGGCTATGAGCTGTTCAAGACCATGAAGAAGGAGCTTGGGGACAAGGCCGTAATAGCCGAGGATCTGGGTTTCCTTACGAAATCCGTCATCAGGCTTGTAAAACGTACGGGCTATCCGGGGATGAAGGTTCTGCAGTTTGCCTTCGACCCCAGGGAGGAATCGGATTATCTTCCTCACAATTACAGGCCGGAAAGCGTTGTCTATACCGGAACCCACGACAATGATACCACGCTTCACTGGTATGAGACCCTTTCGGAAAGAGACAGAAGGTTCGTAAATAAATATCTGGACATAGACAAAAACGCCAAAAAAACCGATATTACCCGGGCCTTTATAAGGGCAGCCTATGCAAGCGTATCAGAGCTTGCGGTGATACCCATGCAGGATATCCTGTCCCTTGGGGGCAGCGCAAGGATGAATACGCCCTCTACCCTTGGCGGCAACTGGGAATGGAGGATGAAGCCGGATGCCTTCAGCAAGGCCGCGCAGAAGAGGCTTAATGAGCTTGCGAAGCTCTACGGGCGTAAGATGAACTGATCTGTATTACGGTAAAAGGCCGTGAATGGTAATTATTGATCCGGACGGGATGCGATAATGACTGAAAGAGGTGACAGAATGCAGCAAAAAAGAATAATCTCTCTGGTGCTTGCCGCCATCCTTGCCTCAGTAATGTTTACGAGCAATATCAGCGCGAAGGGAAGCATAAAGAGCAAAAGCGTTGTGATAAATGCCGGTGAGGCAACCCTGGCAGTTGGAGATATCGCCACTCTGTCCGCCATTATGAAGCCTGTAAACTCAACGGACAAGCTTACATGGAACAGCAGTGACCAAAGCGTAGCTACAGTTAACGGTTATGGAGTGGTCACGGCTGTTGCGGAGGGAACGAGTGTCATTTCGGTCACGACTTCCAGTAAAAAGACCGCCGAATGTAAGGTCTTTGTAAAAGAATTCCTGACGAAGGCCGAGACAGAACAGCTCGTAAGATCAGAGCTTCTGTCCGATGAGAGCATTAAGAAGCTGATCACCGATAACACGATCTCGGAGGAGGCAATAAAAAAGCTCATAGCCGAGAACACCCTTTCCGAGGAGGATGTAAAAAGGCTTATAAAGGAGAACGGTGAAGGGTCGGAAGCATGGCCTGACGGTACAGAGGTACCGATGATAACGGGACAGATCCTTCCGATACTGATCAATGATCCGGATAATTCAGGGATCATCGGAAGCATCAAAACCATCAAGGTCACGAAGCGAAGGATGACTACTACCGTATACAGGAATAAGGAGGCGATCTACCTGCCCTACAGGTATGACGTGATCATGACAGCCGAGGTCCCGAACGTGACGGAAGGCCAGAAATCGGGCTGGTATGCCGCGCTTAAGCTCGGATCCCCTGATGTGGCTGCGGATATAGCCTCGGAAAGGGATGAATATACCGCAAGCTTTAACGGGACCACGCTGACTGAGCTGGCAGCGTTCTATTCGGCATATGATATAGATGAGTTCTTCATTGAAAGCTCGGCGTGGAAGAGCAGGAACAGTAACTGATCGTAAACAACAACAGATTGAAAAGGAGTAAAGATATGAAAAAATACCTGATC
>DNAD01000059.1:9002-11847 GCA_003484785.1 Lachnospiraceae bacterium | reverse complement strand
TGCGCTTCGGAACAAGCTTCAGGTTGTTCCGGTTCAGCCAGCTTGCTGGCTGAACGATTTCCTCTTTGCGCTGCTCATCCGAAAACGCTGTAATTAAGCGTTCATCTGATATTCAGATGGAACCCTGCGCCTGCTCTGAACAATAACTCAAGTCATTAAATGCCGCTGTCAGATGCCTGCAACATTCCCGGAGTAATATATTCCCATTATCAATAAATAACCACTGATCCGCCGTTTTGCGTGACCGTTTCCTTCAGTGACGTTTATGTCAGCTTCTTCCGATGGACAAGCCGGTAGTCGCCATGCTCTTTGAGGCATTAAAAGCTGTCGCATTGGCCTGATATGCTCTTGTGGCATCTATCAGGTTTGTCATCTCGGTAACGATGTTAACGTTCGGATACCATACATAACCGTCCTCATCAGCATCGGGATGAGCAGGATCATAAACCCGCTTCATGGGCTCCTTCTGATCCTCGTAGATACCGCTCACCTTAACGCCGTCGCCTATATCCATCCCCCTGGTCTTTCGAAAGATCGTTCCGAAGCTCGTGGGATCCATGGTCTTTTCGGTAAACTTTACCACCTTTCTAACATAAGGCTTCCCGTCCTCTGTCCTGGTGGTATTTGCGTTGGCCACGTTCTGGGAGATGATATCCATCCTGAAACGCTCTGCGGTGAGACCGGAAGCATTTACTCCAAAGGTCTTAAATATACTCATATCCTGTGTTCCTTTCGATGATCAGCAAAATATTAGGGTATTTTTCCGATCCGAATTTCGGATCGGAACGGCACGAACAGGTTCGTGCCGAAGCGCACGATCTGCTCCGCAGATCGGCGCAGACATGGTTAACATAAAATCGAAAAATGATCCTTCTGCGTTACTATCACAGCCCAAAAGGCTGTGAATAGTAACCCTTCTGCCCCACAGGCAGCCGGCAGCGTTATTTGCTGAGTACGGTCTTTATATTATTGAACTCCTCATTGATGCTCTGCACAAGCGCATTGTACTTAAGCTGATTTGAGGCCAGCTCAACATTTTCGGTATCGATATCCACGTTGTTCCTATCCAGCCGGTACGAATACCCTGAATAGTCTGAGTATGTTCTGGGGTTTATTCTTGACAGTCCGTTTTGATTAAGGTGATCGACCTTTTCGTCCAGAGATACGTACTTGCTGGCCTTAAGGGCGTGCTTCAGCTCTGCCTCAAAGGAAACGTCCTGCCTTTTATAGCCCGGAGTATCCACATTGGCAATATTATGCGCTATGGCCTGATTTCTCATCCATGCACCGTCCGCCGCCTTGTCAAGCACGTTGACATAGTTAAAGACATCAGAATTAATCATTTTACTCACCCCTTTCTCCATTATATGAGATTTCCGGCAAAAAACAAGGTGGTTTTGCAAAAAAAACGGATTTTCGCCTCTGACAAAAATCCGTTTTTTTCTCTTACAATTCCATTCATAAGAAATATTCAGTTATTACCGCCGTCTCCTATATCTCGTCGAACACTACCGGATTGAGGACCTTTATGTAGGTTCCCTTCATCCCGGAGGATTTCGATTCGATAACCCCGGCGCTTTCAAGCTTTCTCAGGGCATTAACGATCACCGATCTGGTAATCCCGACCTTATCGGCTATCCTGCTTGCTACGAGAATACCCTCCATACCGTTTAATTCATCGAAGATATGACGGATAGCCTCGGTCTCGGTAGCGGACATCGTAGACAACGCAGCGCGTACATCCCTGACGCGCCTTAATTCCTCGGCATTTTCATCGGTTACCGCCCGGATCATTTCAAGGCCGACTACGGTAGCGCCGTATTCGCACAATATTATATCGTCAATATCGTACTGATCCTTAACGTTATTATTATAAAAAAACAGAGTCCCGAGGCGCTCTCCCGCTATATCTATGGGAGTGATCAGCGCGCAGCACCTTCCTGCCGCCTCTTTGCCGAAGCCCAGTGTAAGGAGATTTACGTTTTCCTTGGTTGAAAGGATGCCTAAAAGCCTGTCATTTAAGCTTTCGTCTATGAACTCTCCCACCTTGCTGCTTAAAAGCCCTTCCATCCTTGTGATATCCCTTCTGGTACCGATGCCCAGAAGCTTGCCTTTTTTGCTGAGCACAAGGACATTGGATTCAAGGATATCCTTAAGGACCTCGCAGATATCGCTGAAAACGAACTTACTCGAGGTGTTGTTATGCAGGAGCCTGTTAAGCATCCTCGTCTTATCAAGTAACTGTAAACTGCTCATTTTCCCTTCCGGCTTTTCTTTCCGCGCCGGTTCGCTTGCGAACCGTGCGCTTAGGTGCGAACTTCAGTTCGCGCCGATCCGGTCCGCTTCTTGGACCGCGCGCTTAACAAACCTGAGTTTGTCTCCGACACCTTAATCTTAGTATAATCAGATTTAACAATTAATTCAAGTTAATTTCAGTTTTTTTTGTCTGTTCTACTGAATTATCTGACTTTTTATCCACTATCGTCCCGCATTCCGGATTGATGCAGAGAAGCTTTGCGCCCTTCTCCACCATTATCCCTCCGCAATCCGGACATTTTTCATTCGTAGGCCTCTGCCAGGACATGAAATCACATTCGGGCCCGTTTTCGCAGCCGTAGAATCTTCTCCCCTTCCTGGTCTTTCTGATCACAAGATCTCCTCCGCATTTAGGGCAGGTGACTCCGATCTTTTCAAGATAGGGTTTGGTATTTTTGCATTCCGGAAAGCCCGGACAGGCCAGGAACTTGCCGTGAGGCCCGTATTTTATCACCATCCTCCTGCCGCACAGATCACAGATCTCATCGCTTTCCTCATCCCTGACCTCTACGTGCTCCAGCTCCTTTTC
>DNAD01000059.1:0-8909 GCA_003484785.1 Lachnospiraceae bacterium | reverse complement strand
AGCAGGATCTCCATGTTTACGGTAAAATCCTTGTCAACAATGCTGGCAAAGGAGCCCTTCATTATCTTATTGACCGCTTCTCCCAGCTCTGTTACAAAGAGATTCTTGTTTTCCTTTGCTATATATCTTCTGGCAAGCAGGGTAGTTATCGTAGGCGCATAGGTACTGGGCCTTCCTATTCCCAGCTCCTCCAGGGTACGTACCAGGGAAGCCTCGGTAAAATGAGGCGCCGGCTGTGTAAAATGCTGCTTCGGATCGAAGTTCTCAAAAGAAAGAACGCTTTCGGCGGAAAGCTCTCCCAACGAAAGCCCGCTCTCCTCCTTCTCATCATCCTCCGGAGTATATACACTCATAAAGCCATCAAAAACAAGCTTTGAGGCAGATACACTGAAACGGTGCTCTCCTGCTGCGATCTTTACCTGAACCGTGTCATACAGGGCCTGGGTCATGCGGCTTGCGGTAAACCTCTTCCATATCAGGTTGTACAGCCTGTACTGATCCCTTGAAAGGGAATCCTTGATCAGCGCCGGGGTTCTTGAGATATCCGTCGGTCTTATGGCTTCATGGGCATCCTGTATCTTTTTCTGATCCTTTGAAGCTGAAGCGCCCTTTTTCTCGGCATACCTTTCTCCGTATTTTTCGGAGATATAAGCATATGCCGCCTCCTCGGCCTCATCCGCTATCCTGGTGGAATCGGTACGAAGGTAGGTGATAACGCCTACTGTGCCCTCTCCCTCAACATCAACTCCCTCATAGAGCTGCTGCGCTATCCTCATAGTCTTCTGGGTGGAGAAATTCAGAGCCTTGCTGGCCTCCTGCTGAAGAGTAGAGGTAGTAAACGGAAGAGGAGGCTTTCTTTTCCTCTCGCTCTTTTTAATGTCCTCAACCCTGTACTCTTCGTTCTCAAGCTCCTTCTCTATGGCCTTCAGCTCCTCCTCAGAGCCGATATCGCCCTTCTCTCCGTTTTTCCCGGTATAATGGGCGATCAGGGGTTTCCTCTCCCCCTTTACCTTAAGGGATACATCGAGAGTCCAGTATTCCTCGGGTATGAAGGCATCTATCTCCTGTTCCCTGTCGCAGATCAGGCGCAGCGCCACCGACTGGACTCTTCCGGCGCTTAAGCCTCTCTTGACCTTGGCCCAGAGCACGGGTGAGATCTTGTAGCCCACCATGCGGTCAAGTATCCTTCTTGCCTGCTGGGCGTCCACCAGATTGATATCTATGTTCCTTGCCTTCTTAAGAGACTCCTTTACGGCATTTTTCGTTATCTCATTGAAGGTTATCCTGCGAACGTTCTTATCTTTCTCATCCAGATTCAGAGCCTTTATAAGATGCCACGAGATCGCCTCTCCCTCCCGGTCAGGGTCGGTTGCCAGATATACCTTATCCGCCTTTTTAGCGGCCTTCCTGAGAGCTGCCAGCAGTTCTCCCTTTCCCCTGATGGTTATATATTTAGGCTCAAAATTATGCTCTACATCAATGCCCATCTGGCTCTTGGGGAGATCCCTCACATGGCCGTTGCTTGCCATAACCTCATAGTTGGAGCCCAGAAATTTCCTGATCGTCTTAACCTTTGCGGGCGACTCGACGATAACCAGATTCTTCGCCATATATCTTTTCTCCTGTTCCTGAAAAAGCTGAAAATCAATATACACCTAATCTGCTTTGCAAGTCAAGTATAAGGAACAGGATACATGAATGAAAGCACTGTCAGATTTTTACGTAATAACCTTTACCCAGCTCTTTTGCAAAGCCCCCGGCCATCAGCATCATTACAGCCCTCATGAACTCCAGGATATCAAGACCGCTCTCCTCACAGAGAATTTCCGTGCTCTTTGCGTAATAATCCAGTGTTTCAAGCACCCTTGCCTCATTTTCGGAAGGCACATATTTTCCTCCGTTTGTTTTTCCGGATTTTCTCACGCCTTCCCCTTTTTCATCACCTCTCTTAATGGTATCCGAAGTCTCCTCCGTTTTCCCTCTCTCTGATAGTTTTCCGTACTTTTCTTCGAGTAAGTCAATGATATCCTCCACCGAGGAAACCGGTATCGCTCCCTGTTTCCAGAGCCTTATACAGCCCTCGCTTAAGGGATCCGTTATCCGCCCGGGTATCACCGCCACATCCTTGCCCTGATCAAGGGCCATGTCCACCGTGATACCGGTACCCGATCTGGCCCTTGCCTCCACGACCACCACCAGATCGCTGAGGCCGGCTATCAGCCTGTTCCTAGCCGGAAAAAGGCAGGCCCTCGGCATCGTCTGAGGTCCGTATTCCGAAATAACGCCTCCCTGCAGGCACAGCCTGTCGTAGATCTCTCTGTTTGCCTCGGGGTAACAGACGTCCACCCCAGACCCAAGCACGCCGTAGGAAAGCCCTCCCGCCTTCAGGCAGGCCATCTGCGCGGTTCCGTCAATTCCATAGGCCATTCCGCTGACTACCGGTATCCCTCTTTCGGCAAGGCTTTCTCCCAGCATTGAGGCCACTTTCCTTCCGTATTCCGAGCAATTCCTGGCCCCGATCAGCGCAACCGAGGGTCTGTCATCCAAAGGGACCTCACCCTTTACGAAGATCGCGAAGGGATGGCCGCTTATCCTTCTCAGCCTTTCCGGAAAGGAGGACGAATGATATGGAATGAAGCGTATGCCCTTTTTAAGGCTCTTTTCATATTCAGTCTCAATATCAAACTCCTCCCTGTGCTTTTTTATCATCGCCGCGCATCTTTCTGTCACACCCTTAAGCTTAAAAAGACTCTTTTCCTTCATTTCGTATATATGTCTTGCCGAGCCTGCCTCCATGGCCAGCCTGCAAAGGGGCATGCTGTAGCCTCCTCCGATGCAGGCCCACCAGAAATCATATAAAATATCATCATTTCTCATAAGCCTTCTACGCTCCATATATACGGTTATAGTGGATGGCTTCAGTCAGCGCCTCCATGGAAATCTCCTGCTCTCCCGAAAGATCCGCTATAGTTCTTGCCACCCTCAGTATCTTATGGTAAGACCTGGCCGAAACGCCAAGGCCTTCAGCCATTTTCAGAAGGAAGGCCTCCTCCTTCGGCCTAAGTACACAGAAGGCTTTGATGTCGGCCGCGCTCATGGCAGAGTTAAAGAATACACCCTCCCTGTCCTTATATCTTTCCCGCTGTATCTCCTGGGCCTTTTTCACCCTCTCCCTGACAGTCTTTGAGCTTTCATTTTCCTTTTTATCGAACATATCACGATAATCCAGCTTTTCCACGTTTATGCATATGTCGATCCGGTCAAGCAGGGGCTTTGAAAGCCTGTCGGCATATCTTTTTATCTCAGCGGCACTGCAGGAGCATCTGCTCAGATCCGGAAAGGCCCCGCAGGGGCAGGGATTCATCGCCCCCACGAGCATAAAATCCGCGGGATAGGACAGACTCCCCCTGAACCTGGCAAGATTGATCCGCCTGTCCTCAAGAGGCTGTCTCAGACTTTCAAGAGCATTTCTTGAAAACTCGGGCATCTCATCCAGGAAAAGAACGCCCCTGTGCGCCAGCGAGATACAGCCCGGCCGCATTCCGACTCCCCCTCCGGTCATTCCCACCTCGGTGACTGTATGATGGGGTGACATGAAAGGCCTGCTGTTCATGACCCTTTTGTTATTAAGAGCCCCTGCCACGCTGTAGATCGATGAGACCTCCAGGCATTCCTCTCTTGAAAGCCTGGGGAGGATGGTGGGAATGCACTTCGAGAGCATGGACTTTCCGGCGCCCGGCGGGCCTACCATCAGGATATTATGCATCCCGGCAGCGGCGATCTCTATGCCCCTTCTTGCAAGCTTCTGCCCGTTGACATATTTGAGATCTATACTATCATCTTCGTATTCCGGGATCGCAAACTCCTCCTCGCAGGCTATCTCTGTTTCCCCGCGAAGAAACCCCACCAGCTCGGAAAGATCCCTTGTCCCGTATACCTTTATGCCATCCACCACACAGGCCTCCCCGGCATTTTCCTTCGGCACGATAAGCCTTTTAATCCCCTCCTGCCTTGCCTTAAGAGCTATGGGCAGTATCCCGTTGATACCCGCAAATTCTCCCGAAAGCATAAGCTCTCCGGCAAAGAGGGTATTTTCAATACACTCCTGGGGGATCTCCTTCATTGCATGAAGGACAGCCACCGCCATGGGCATGTCATAACCTGTGCCCGACTTGCGTATATCCGCCGGTGCCAGATTCACGGTAAGGTGCTTTACCGGCAGCGATATCCCGGAATTCTTAAGCGCGGTCTTTACCCTCTCCCTGGCTTCCTTTACCTCACTTCCCAGATATCCGACCAGCTCAAAGAGCGGCATTCCCTCTGATATATCCGCCTCCACCCGCACCATGAAGCTCTCTATCCCTCTTATTCCGCCCGACAATACACAACTTACCATCCATACCTCCGTCTGTTCCCGCTTCTGCCTTACCGGTTCCTTGTGTTTTTCTTTACCATTCACGGGCTTTTCGGCTTCATTACGAAAATACCGTCCGCTGCCTGTAACCATCCCCCGTCAGTGACCGTCATTTCCGCCATGACCCGCAAGCGGTAACTTTTGATGCACTATAAATGATGCGTCGTTCAAAATCAAGGGCAAACTGCTTCAAAAGCGTGATTTCGGGACTATGCATAAAAAAAGGCCCTCCATCCTGCTCAAAGTTTGGAGAGCCTCTCACCCGTACTCACAAAAATCAGGGGCTGACAACCCCTGATCTTTGTACAACATTATTTTTAAAATATCAAACGTTATTTATTGCTTTTCCATTTCTCACTGATAAGCTTTTCAAACTCCTCGACCGGAACCGGCTTTGAGTAGTAAAAGCCCTGGGCGATATCACATTCTATCTCCCTCAGGAAATCCAGCTGTTCCTTTGTCTCGACGCCTTCCGCGATCACCTTAAGGCCCAGCTGCTTAGCCATTCTCACGGAAGCCTCCACTATGATCTTTCCGCGTTCCGTTGCCATTATCTCGTCAAGGAAGAAGCGGTCTATCTTAATGATGTCAACAGGCGCCTTTCTTAACATGTTAAGGGAGGAATAGCCCGAGCCGAAATCGTCCATGAGGACCTTATAGCCTCTTTCCCGAAGCTGCTCCATCTCCTTAAACAGTTCCTGGGCATCATCTATGAACAGGTTCTCGGTTATCTCAACCTCCACCCGCTGCTTGTCTATCCTGTATTTTTTGGTAAGCCTGTCAAGTATCCCCGGGATATCCACCTCGCCGATATTAAGCCTTGACACATTCACCGAGATCGGTATATCGTACCCCTTTTTCTTGAGCCTGCGCAAATAGGAGCAGGCCTCCTCCCACATGTAGCGGTCAAGCTTCATTATAAAGCCGTTGTTCTCAAAGAGCGGGATGAACTGTGCCGGAGTGATGACCCCCCTTGTGGGATGAACCCATCTTACTAAGGCCTCCGCGCCGTGCAGGGTCTCATCGGCAATGTTTATCTGAGGCTGGAGGTACATTACAAATTCGCGGTTGCGAAGGGCCGCCTCCATCTGTGCCTCTATCTCCTGCTGCTCCCTCAGCTGCAGCCTTATCTCATCATCATAGACCGCATAATTTGACAGCATCGAACCCTTGATCTGCTTCTTAACGGCCCGGGCCCTGTCACACATCAGCCGTATCGGAAGGCTCTTATCCGTGATCTTGTATATTCCGAATACAAGCGATACCGGCATATTGATCTCACGGTCCTTCAGAACGATAGTGTTAAGGTTGTCCATAAAGTCGATGAAGTCCTTGTCCTTTTCATACCAGATGAAGGCGCTGAACACATCGGCCTGATACCGTTTTCCGATACAGTCCCTCGGAAGGCACTTTCTTATACCCTCTCCAACCAGCTTTATCAGCTTGTTTCCGGCCTCTATCCCGTACCTGTCGTTAACAAGCCTGAACCGGTCGATATCTATGGAAATGATGGCAGTCCTTCTGTCCTCCCACAAATACAGAAGCTCCTCAACTTTCTGATAGAAGGTATCGCTGTTATAAAGCCCGGTGAGAGAGTCAAACTCTGCCCGGTACTCCATCTCCTGCTTTATCCTCATCTCTGAATCAACATCCTGGAAGGTCCAGAGGTAACGAACGGGCTTGCTGTCGATCCCAAGAAGAGCCTGAACGATCACCGTATACCAGACGGCCGTCCTGTATTTATTGTAGAGCCGTAAGGTCTGTTTCTGATTGATGCCGTTTTTGATCCCTTCCTTTAACGCCTCAAACTTATCCCTGTCCTCTTCATGACACCGGATGCTTTCAATCAGCGACCACTCGTTAAAAAGATATTTTCTGTTTATCGGAAAGATCTCATCAAACATCGGGCTGAGATAATGGTCCTTTTCCGCGACGCTGTACTCATACACCAGAATGCCGACCATCTCGTTGACATTTTCATGGCGCTCATTTGCCAGGGCCATTTCCTTCATGATCTCACTCTTCTGGATCATGATCTCGTGCCTGACCTTTGTTTCCATCTCTTCGAGCCTGTGTTTCTTGTACTCGTCTATATCAAGGCAGATTATCATTATCCTGGGATACTTCTCGTCGATGAAGACCGTATAGATATTATACCAGCGGTATTCATCATCGATGGTAAGAAGCCTTATCTCCCTTGCCAGAAGATTAATGCCCTGTTTCCTGATCTGACGCAGGTACCTGGGATCCGTAGCCTCAAAGAACTCTCCCCTGTCCTCCGGGCACACAACGTTTTCCGTAAAATAATCGCGAAGGTTCTTGTAATTCGTGATCCGCATGTCCATCACGCTCTTTATGTTCTTTTCCTTCATGCGGATACAGGTATTCCTGGTAAGATCCACGTCCCAGATAAGCCCCAGCATATAGACCATGGCGCTTCGTATACGGTTCTCACTCTCGCTTATCTGTATATCCTGCTTTTCCAGGTCTTCTCTGATAGATGAATTTACAAAAATATTTTTCCCGTTTCTCAGCGTGATCCTTGTACAGCGCATCGGGGTGGAGAGGTGAAGAGTCGGGAACACTACATCCGAATCTGCGGTTTCCAGGTCCTTTGAAAGCCGCCTTATGGGGCAGTCAGGGCACGGCTCCTCATAATTCTTATAGCTTCTGAAGCAGCATCGGCCCACACAGTTACCGAACAGTTCATTGAGCCTGTCATTCTGAAAAACTATGCTGTAATCCTCGTTGACCGCATATGCATAAGCGCTTACGGGATCAAGGATGTTCATAACCAGCTCCATCTCCCGTGAACTCAGCACAGGATCGGGAAGCTTTTCAACCCTTTCCATCAGCTCGTTATAGAGGGTGAACTTCCCCTTCTCATCACGCTTTGCATCCCTTAAAGCTACCAGCCCCCTTTCAAACAGGGCCTCCGCCGAGATGTCTCCGTTCTTAACGTATACCGCGCCTATGCTCACTGAGATCCCGGCGTCACGGTAAAGATCCTCCCAGACCTCCTTAACGTTCTGGATCACGGCGATCGAACGCTCCACCAGTATGCCGGTGTATCTTACTCCCTTCATAAACACGACAAACCGGTCTTTATTTACCCTTCCTATAATATCAGAGCCTCTGAAGTCACGTCTTAAAACCCTGGCGATCTCAATAAGGGCACCATCAGCGCTGAGCTTTCCGTTAAGCTCGCTCCATTCATCAAAATCATCGGCATCTATTACTAAGAGCGAGGGCATCACATTGGCCGGAACCGACTTAAGATACTCCTCTACCTGCTCCATGAAGGCCTTTTTATTGAACAGATTTGTGAGCGGATCCCTGCTCTCCTCGTCGGCGATCTGCTTCCTTTTTTCATCATCTACGTAGGTTATTGTCCCGTAGAGGACATCCTTTCCACGTTTTTCATCAAGCCTTCCCTTAAGCTGGTACCAGAAATAGTCCCCTTTATGATCCATGAAGCGGATATATTCCATCTTAACCTTATCTGTATCCGGGCGTATTGTAAAAAAGGAAAGCGCCTTCTCGGTATCCTCCGGGAAGACCTTTCCTATTATCTCGATATCTGTGGTAAAAGCATTTAAAACCAGGGCAACAGGAATAAACTTCTCCACATTCTGAGAGAAGCTTATGGAATCACTCCTGTAGTCGTATCGGAACACAATGGTATCGCTCATATCCATCGCGTTTTGAAAAAGTTCTTCACTCAGCTTGTGCATACCATCTCCCGAATTCCCCTGCCCCTGTGCCGATTTGCCATGGCAAATCGTGCGCTTCGGCTCAATCTTTAGATTGAGCCGTTCCGGTTTGCCTGAGCGAACCGGACAGTTTCCCCTTCTTATCTTACTATAAAATCCGACAAAATAAAAGTATATTATATCCCTTTTCTTCGGTATGCCCCGCTTTTCCCCCCGGTCTTCTCATCAAGGCGGATATTGGTGATCTCCATGGATTTATCCACGGCCTTCAACATATCATAAACGGTAAGCAGGGCCACACTCACCCCAGTCAGGGCCTCCATCTCCGCTCCGGTCCTGTCAGTCAGGGATACCCGGCATCTGCATATTACAGAGCATTCGTCCCGATCCGTTTCAAAATCTATCGCGATCGCGGAGAGCCTCAGCGGATGGCAAAGCGGGATCAGCCCGCCGGTGTTTTTTGCCGCCATTATTCCCGCTACTCTGGCGCAGCCCAGCACATCCCCCTTCGGCGCAGTCCCTTCGCAGAGGGCATCAAGCGCCTTTCCGCTCATATATATCCTGCCGCTTGCCTCCGCAGTCCTTTTGCTCTCGCTCTTTTCTGACACGTCAACCATTACGGCATTTCCTTTTTCATCTATGTGAGTAAGACGTTCACTGTTTTCCATTGCTGTCCTCCGTTATCCTGCCGCTCATCAAAAAACGCTGCTTTACGTTCATGCGGCATTCAGCTGAACACCCTTACAGCTGTTTACTATCCGTTACTATTCACAGCCGAATCG
>DNAD01000049.1:7526-7939 GCA_003484785.1 Lachnospiraceae bacterium | reverse complement strand
TCCGGGTAAGCGAAAAAAATGTACGGGTCAGTGGTAAAAAATATGATCAATATTCTTGAAATGCTTGAAAACTCGGCGGAGAGGTTCCCTGAGCATATAGCCTTTTCGGATCCGGAGAGCAGTATTACCTTCCGGGAGCTTTCAGTGCGCTCAAAAAAGGTTGCGACTTTATTATTAAACGGAAGCCTTTCCGGGATATTCAGGCCTGAAAGTGCCTGTGCCTTCTATCTGGAAAAAAGCGTTGAAGCTCTTCCTGTGATGTTCGGCGCTGTATATGCCGGCGGGTTCTACAGCTTTATCGATATAAGACAGCCAGAGGAACGGGCCGCTAAGGTACTTGAGATACTGGAGCCGGCCGTGATCGTTACCGATGAAAAGAACATGGAGGCTCTGAGCTCTGTAACGGCGGACAG
>DNAD01000049.1:0-7415 GCA_003484785.1 Lachnospiraceae bacterium | reverse complement strand
CGCAAACAGATGAGGTGCTTCTACAGAAGGCGAGAGACGGGTTTTACGACCTGATGCCTTTATATGTCAATTTTACCAGCGGCAGCACCGGTATACCGAAGGGAGTGGCGGTAGGACACGCATCGGTGATCGATTTCATTCCGGAATTCTGCAGGGTCTTTGAGATAGATAATACTGATATAATCGCAAACCAGGCGCCCTTTGACTTTGATGTATCGGTTAAGGATATCTACAGCGGATTGTATACAGGCGCGGAGGTCAGGCTGATCCCCAGGGAGTATTTCTCAAACCCCACGGTTTTAATGGATTATCTTTCGGATAACAGGGTGACTACTCTTATCTGGGCAGTGTCAGCCATGTGTTTTGTATCCATCATGAACGGGTTTGAATACAGGACGCCCGATACCATCAAAAGGGTTATGTTCAGCGGCGAGCTGATGCCGGTAAAACAGCTCAATAAATGGAGAAAATTCCTTCCCGATGCTGTTTTCGTAAACCTTTACGGACCGACTGAGATCACCTGCAATTGTACCTACTATGTTCTTGACCGGGAGTTTGAAAAGGACGAGATAATCCCGGTGGGCATTCCGTTTAAGAATGAGAAGGTATTCCTCCTGGACGGTGAAGAGGAAGTGACCGGGACGGGCAGGGAGGGAGAGATCTGCGTAAGCGGTACAACCCTTGCGCTGGGCTATTATAAGGACCCGGAAAAGACCTCTGAGGCCTTTGTCCAGAATCCGCTTAATAAGCGCTATTATGAGAGGATATACAGGACAGGAGATATGGGGAGGTATGACGGACAGGGAAATCTTGTGTATACCTCCAGAAAGGACTTCCAGATAAAGCACCTGGGACAGCGGATAGAGCTTATGGATATCGAGGTTTCCGCCATGTCGGTGGAGGGAGTGGGAAGAGCCTGCGCACTTTATGATATGAAGCGGAAAAAGATCGTTCTGATCTATTCGGGAGAGATTGCGAAGGAAGTGCTTTCGGAAGGGCTTAAGGAAAAGCTTCCGCCCTTTATGCTGCCGGGGAAGACAGTACAGCTTTCCGAGCTTCCGCTTAACAAGAACGGAAAGATAGACAGAAAGGCACTGGAGAAATATATATAATGATGGATGATACCACTTTACAAAAACTTGCCGAAGAATTCGGAACACCTTGCTTTGTATTTGATGCCGATGGCCTTGCGGAGAGGGTAAAAAGCATTAAAAAAATATTAAATACAGATTTAACAAATGACTCAATAAGGCTCTGTTACTCGATAAAAGCCAATCCCTTCCTGATACCGGCGATGATCGAAAGCGGCGTGGATAAGCTGGAGGTATGCAGTCCGGGAGAGCTTTCCATATGTAAAAGCTACAAGGTCCCGGGGGAGATGATCATCTATTCCGGGGTCCACAAGGAGATTGAAGACATAACAGATGCTATCGAATATGGGGCAGGGCTTCTTACAGCGGAGTCAGTGAGGCATTATGAACTGATCCGTGAAGCAGCGGGACGTTTTGGAAGGAGGGTCGGCATCATCCTGAGGCTTTCCTCCAAAAGCCAGTTCGGGATGTCTCCCGAGGATATAGAGCATATCCTTATTGAAAATAAAGGTCATGATATGGTGGAGATTCGGGGGCTGCACTATTTTGCGGGAACCCAGCGTCTTAAGCTTAAGCACCAGAGAGAGGAGCTTTCAGAGCTTAGGGCTTTTGTAAAAGAGCTTCGCGAAAAGCACGGTTATGAGCTGCCGCTTTTGGAGTATGGGCCCGGTCTTGGTCATCCTTATTTCGAAAAGGATGATTTCAGCGATACCCTTATGCCTCTTAAGGAGCTTTCCGGGGAGCTTAAAGAGGCTGCTGAATGGAGTAAGCTCACGGTTGAAATGGGAAGGTTTCTGGTGAGCGGTTCGGGCTGTTACCTTACGAGGGTAGCGGATAAGAAGCGCTCCTACGGAAGAAACTGGTGCATCCTGGACGGCGGCATCAATCATGTAAACTACCTCGGACAGATGATGGGGATGATGGTGCCCATCATAAAGCATTTTCCGGCGGAAGGTTCTGTTCTGACGGGGGAGAAAGAGGAGTGGGCCCTGTGCGGCTCTCTATGTACCACAAACGATGTGCTGGTACGCTCCTACAGCATGAGGGAGCCTGAGATAAATGATCTTCTTGCTTTTTACAATATAGGAGCGTATTCTGTTACTGAGGCCATGGGGCTGTTCTTAAGCAGGGATCTGCCAAAGATCATTATTTATAAGAACGGAAAGGCTGATTGCGTCAGAGGAGCCGTGGGGACCTGGAAGCTTAATTGCCGGGAAAACGCTGCGGACGCCCGCGGGATGACAGTTATGAAACAGGACGCCGAAACGTGACGATAACGAAACATAAGAGCGCCGAAGAGGATCACTATAAAGCGCAGGATTTGCGAGTCTGTAAGCAAATGGCGCAGGAACGGAGGAGAGCATGAACAAATTAATAGAGCTTTTACAGGATGTCAGGGATGATATAGATTTTGAGACCTGTACCGATCTCATAGACGGCAAGGTTCTTTCATCCTTTGATATCATCCAGATCATAAGCGTTCTGGATGACGAGTACGATATCTCGATACCGGCAACGGAGATAGTTCCGGAGAATTTTAACAGCGCTCAGGCCATTTACGCCATGATACAGAGGTTAAAATAAACGGAAGATTTACAGCCCGCGTCAGGTCAGCTTATTGATGCCGGGCTGTATTTTTCTTTAAGAAGCTTAACCAGCTTTTGTGTATATACACGTCTGCCCTCGGCGGACATGTGGTTCATATCTTCGAAATATGACGCCTCACGGTCGTCATAATCAATATCAGAGGCAAGGATATAGTCGGTTTTCTCGGAATCAAGATACTCCGTAAAGAGAGCCAGAAAGTGTTCATAAGCAGGGTCGTACTGCAGCCTGTAGTAGTGAGGGCATTCCAGAAATACGATCCTCTGCCCGTCTGCCCTGCATTTTGATATTATTTCCTTCACGGCATCCAGCTGAGCCTCCACCAGAACCTCATTGCTTATATCAAATACTGCGTTATCAAGAACCTGCGCTCCGGGAGAGGTTGTCTCGTCCGTTTTGGCTCCTTTATAATACCTGGTCGCATAAAACGGCTCGGTCACGGGAAAGGTTACAAGATCGTCCATGCCGGAGGTGACGAAGTACTCATAAAAGGTAGAGAAGTCGGTATTGCCCGCGGCGCGCATCTTTTCCCAGAGCTTCTTCTTTCCGTCCCAGGAAAGATCCCATATTACCCTTGAATCGGACAGAGCAACCTTTTCGGTAAGCATCATCGGTCCCAGCTCAAAAACCATCAGCCCGTATTCGTTTGCCGACCGGCGCTTTATCTCATCGTACTGAACTGAGGCTGCGACCAGCTGGTTGCCTCCGTAGGAGATATCATATACTCTTCCGTCATAAGCCTCATCCATGATGGGCATGTCTATATCGCACCTGAAGGTTGAGGAACCTATGAAGAGGACATCCAGGTCACCGGCACTTATGGCGGACTTGATCCCGCGGTTGCCAAGGGGAATATCCTTTGAGAACAGATTTTTTGACATTATAATAACAGAGGATATTATAACAACTGATATTAATGTCAAAGCCGCTTTTTTCATAGCTTTCTCCTGTATTAAATCACTATTTAATATATCATGTTCCGAAGCTCACGATCCTTTAATCGTGCGCTTAAAAGCTTTGATACATGAAATTGGATTGCCCTGCCATGCCGAAGAGGACTGTGATCAGAAGAAGGGCTCCGGCATACAGATACCTGTGCTTTGTAAAGGCTGCCGCGTCCTTCTCCTGTCTTATTTCCACCACAAGCATCCCAAGGATCAGAAGACCTATTATTATCACCGAGGCGGCGGCCTGATTCCCGTTTCCGAAGGGAACCAAAGCGGCGGCTATCTCGGCTGCGTTGATCCTTGTTTTGGTAAATACCGTTTTATAAATATGGAAGGCATCCGGCAGGGTCTCTGCCCTGAACATAACCTCACCGGTACAGACGATGAAAAAGGTACGAAGCGTCTGAAAGATCCTTATCCCCAAATTCTCGTCATTCCAGTGGACTGCTTTCCTGAGCTTCTTCATAGTAGACGCAGTACAGAAGGAGAGCAGCATGATGACCGCAAAATACAGTCCCCAGCCTATATAGACCGCCTCTGCGCCATGCCAGATCCCCGTAACGATCCATACAAGGATCAGGGGCAGGATGGTCCGGATCGTTCCCTTCTTAGCCTTTGGAAATACCTTGCTTAAGGCTCGCGAAGCCTTTCTGTTCCAGTCTGAGGTTACGGCAGGCATCATGAGCTGCTCCCTGAACCAGTCGTTAAGGGTTATGTGCCAGCGCCTCCAGTACTCCTGGATATTCCTTGACAGATAGGGCCTTTTGAAGTTTTCGGCAAGCTTAATGTCAAGCATCTTCGAAATGCCGCAGGCGATGTCCATATATCCTGAAAAATCAGCATAGAGCTCTATTGCGTAGAAGAAGACCGCTGTGATGAGAGTAAGCCCGCCGTAGCCTTCGGGTGAAGAAAAGACCGTATCCACATAGAAGGAAAGCCTCCCGGCAATGACCAGCTTCTTAAAAAAGCCCTTGATGATGCGGTAGCCGCCCTCTTTTATGTTCTCAAAAGACAGGGCGTGAGGCCGCGTCAGTTCTTCTGCCATCCCTTTCCAGGTACCGATGGGGCCCTGGGTTATCTGCGGAAAATAGGAGATGTACAGGGCATACTTAAACAGATCGTCGCAGGGCTCTATCTTCTTATTATAACAGTCAAGCGCATAGCCCAGCGTCATAAAGGTATAAAATGATATGCCAAGGGGCACGATGATATCGTGAAGCCCGAAGTAAACGCTGTATCTGAAGAATATAAGAAGCCCCAGGTTTATAAGTATGGTAAGCCTAAGGTGAGACTTTACGGGATTTCGCATCAGATAAAACGTGCTGACTATGGAGATCAGAATGAAGATAATGTATACGGGCCTCGCCCAGGCATAGAAGACGAGGCTTGCGATAAGAAGCACCTTCCACTGATGCTTGCTTCCCGCCTTGTAATATACGAAAAGGACTATACAGAAAAAAATAAGAAAGGAAAAGGATATCAGGCTCATTTCAGTCCTCAACAGGGGTGTAATTATCGGAAAGCTTTACCACAACGACATCGTTTATAAGGGCGCAGCTTCCGTACTCGGGGAATACAGGCATGCTCCTTACGGTCTCGTCCGCCAGAGCTTCCTCAAGCTTGTCATCATCGGCTACGTTCAGATTGATCCCCATCTCATAGGTCCACAGGCCCTGCCAGGACTGCACGACCCATCTGGTATCCTCGGGATCCCAGGTGCCTATGAGAGCATATTCATTGGCCTCCTCGTAGACGAAATTTTTGGCAAACAGCGGGCTGTCTGCGGGACTGCCCACAAAAACATATTTGTAGTAAGGATGATAGAGATTATACATCTGGAGGGCAGCCGAAATCTCGGAGGCAAGCTCCTTTGTGCTGTTCATACCCATGTACATGGCCTGCTGGTCGTAGATCGTCATAAGATAATTACCGTAGAGCAAAAGACAGCCAAGGGCTGTCGCGGCGATCCTGTACAGAGCCCCGGCCCAATTCTCAACTACCGGGATCTCTGAGGCAAGGCAGATAAGGACCGGTATGCAAAGACTGACCGGTATGGTCATCTGTATGGAGGTGAAGGAGTTGTAAGCCACCATCAGAACTGCGTTGCAGGCCGGTGGGATCAGAAGAAAGGTAAGGGCAAACAGTATGGCACCAACCTTATTTTTCTTAAAAAGCGTAATAGCTCCCTTTGCAAAATGAATGCCAAGTACAAGATAAAACAAAATGTATAATCTGTTTGAAAAGATATTGGAGCGTATGTAATGATTCCTGTAGTAATCAATGAAATCCGCGTAGGTATGGGGGAAGCTTCCCGGAAGGTTCATAATTGCGCCGATGGGCCCGTAGGAATCGGCTCCGTTATAGGAATCCATCTCAACCTCGAAATACCGGAGGTTTACACGGAGCAGGATATAATAGAGCAGGAAACCGAGAAGGATCACAACGGCAGTTTTTAAGAGAAATAAACCAAGTCCCTTTAAGCTTATGTCATTGCGGTATAGCCTGAGTGAGATATACAAAAGGATCACAAGGCAGATACACCCCAGATCCGCCTGATAAAGCCCAAGCATCAGTGAGATTGCAAGAGGCGCGGCGGTACATACAAAAAACGGATTCTTAAACTTAATGATGATATAGGCGGACAAAACGGCCAGAAAGCAGGATACCGCGAAGGTCGGCGACATATATCTGTAGGACAGCGAGGCCAGAACGCTTATGTTCACCGTAAACAGAAGCGAGGACAGATATGCCGCAAGCCTGCTCCTTACCTCAAAAATATCCAGGATGAGGATGAAGGAGACCGTAAAGAAGATCAGGGATATGACAGAGGTTACGGGATCGGGACTTAAGTATTTACGGAATCTGTCCAGAAAACGCCAGAACCACCTGCCGATGGAAAGCTCATGGGTGCTGGCGTAGGATACGGAGCCGTGCCACATACCGTCAAGCTGGTTGACCAGCTGATGGTTCATAAGGAGACCGTAAACAACGAAGGCGACGATCATATTTACCAGAAAAACAGGCCCCCAGTGCTTCGATTTCCCGATGAAGCCGTTGCCCTCTTTTTTGCAGAGCTCTATAAAAGAAGAATATTTTTCGGACACGGTGTTCATAGCGCAGCTCCCCTTTGTGTAACGGCTGTAAAATATAATGATGATGTCGGGGTCAAAAGTCCACGGTAATTACTTTTGACACATTTATCATATAATACCAAATATTGGGAGGAAAAGCAAAAAGTATGGAATATCCCTTTTCGGTATGGTATAGTATAAGAAGTTTATGAATCACTTTTTATGAAAGGACAAAGATAAAATGAAGAACTTAACTATCGAAAAAGTAATCGGTCGTGAGATCCTTGATTCCAGAGGAAATCCGACGGTTGAGGCTGAGGTTACTCTGGCGGACGGTACCGTTGCAAGAGGAACCGCTCCCAGCGGAGCTTCCACCGGTGAGTTCGAGGCCCTTGAGCTTCGCGACGGCGATAAGAGCAGGTATCTTGGAAAGGGCGTTACAAAGGCAGTTGAGAACATCAACGGCCCCATCGCCGAGGCGGTTAAGGGAATTTGCGCTTCCGATATTTATGCTGTTGACGCTGCCATGATCAAGGCTGACGGCACAAAGGACAAGAGCAAGCTCGGCGCAAACGCTATCCTTGCTGTTTCCATCGCTACCGCAAGAGCTGCTTCCACCGCTCTTGAGATCCCTCTTTACAGGTTCCTCGGCGGCGCAAACGGAAACAGGCTTCCGGTTCCCATGATGAACATCTTAAACG
>DNAD01000270.1 GCA_003484785.1 Lachnospiraceae bacterium | reverse complement strand
AAGAATCGCATGGCGACGGGAGCGCAGAAAGCAATGGGTAAGCGGATCGTCCTGGTCGGTCCGGTATACCCTTATAAGGGAGGAATATCCCATTATACGGGACTTTTGTATCGGGCACTGTGTGAAAAGTATGAAGCAAGGATGATCTCCTACAGCATGCAGTACCCGAAGCTTTTGTTTAAAAAGGAGCAGAAGGATTTTTCAAACGATGCGTTCAGGGCGGATGGCACGGAGTATCTTATCAACACGGCAAATCCCGTAAATATCCTAAGGGCTGCGGGCAGGATAGCGGAGTATGAGCCCGATGCGGTATTGATACAGTGGTGGCATCCTTATTTTGCGCCCTGCTACAGACTGCTTACCGGAAGGCTTAAGAAGGCGGGGATAAAGATACTGTTCACCTGTCACAATGTATTTCCGCATGAGAGGTTTGTGTTTGACAGATTTTTAACAAAGCTGACTCTTTCGAGGGGAGACGGCTTCGTTCTTCATTCCGGCGAGGAGGCAAAGGAGCTTCTGTCAATAAAGAGGGACGCGGACTACAGGATAAATCCTCATCCCACCTATGAGGCCTTTGCGATGGAGGGGCTTAACAGGGAGAGGGCGAGAGAGCTGCTGGGGCTTTCCGGAAACATGAGGGTTCCTCTTTTTTTTGGCTTTATAAGGGAATACAAGGGACTTAAGCATCTGATAAGGGCTCTGGGGATCCTGAAAAAGAGAGGCAGCAGGCTTCTTGATGAAAGCTTTGTCCTCTATGTTGTGGGGGATTTCGGATCACAGGAGAAAAAAAATGAGTATCTTTTACTGATGGAGGAGCAGGGCGTTTCTTCCTATATAAAGGTGGTTGACGGCTACGTGCCGGATCGGGAGGTGGAGCGATATTTTGCCGCCTGCGATGTGGTGGTGCTGCCCTACGAATCAGCCACCCAGAGCGGGATCGTACAGATCGCCTACGGCTTTGACAGACCCGTTATCGCCACGAGGACGGGAGGGCTTGCCGAAGCGGTAAGGGATAAGGAGACCGGGATCCTTACCGAACCCTTTGATGAGGAAGGGCTTGCAGAGGCTCTTGAGAGCTTCTTTTTTGAGGATCGTTTTTGCGAATACAGCGAGAACATAAAAAAGGATGAGTATACCTTTTCCTGGGAACGCATGGTCGATACTATAGGAGAGCTTTTATGAACTATAATGAAGATACGCCGATCCTGTCCGTGATAACGGTCTGTTTCAATGCGGGACGCTCGATCATAAGAACCCTGGAGTCAGTGCTGGCTCAGGAATATAAGGATTTTGAATATATAGTAAAGGACGGGGGATCCGTCGATGAAACGCTTGAGATACTCTCGGGATATGAAGATCGCTTCAGGCAGGCAGGGATCCCTTTCAGGATAGAGTCTGAGAAGGATGGCGGGATTTACGATGCCATGAACAGGGCGGTAAGGCTCAGCAGGGGAAAATGGATCAACTTTATGAACGCCGGGGACTGTTTTTACAGTAAGGAGGTTCTTGCCCTTATATTCAAAAAAAGCAATTACGTCAATGACGGGATACTGTACGGTGATGCGATAGAGTATGAATACGGGCATTATTACAGGTTCAGGAAATCCTTTAAGGACATAGAGTATACCATGCCCTTTTCCCATCAGTCGGCCTTTGTGAACAGGGAGCTTCTGATACGGTACCCCTTTAAGACCGAATACCCCATAGCCGCCGATTACGACTTCCTTCTTTCCATGTATAAAAAGGGCTATCATTTCAGGGATACCGGGGTCATCGTATGCATAATCTCAAAGGACGGGGTATCCTCCTTAAAGCTCTACGATACCTTTTACGAAACCCTTAAGATACAGCGGTCTCACGATGTAGCCCTGCCTTCCGAGGAAAAGCTGAAGAGAAGCCTTAAGGTCAGCGAGCTTAAGCAGTACGTCATGGATCATTTTCCGGATATCGTAAAGAAGCAGATAAGGCGGCTGCAGTGGGCTCTTAGAGGGCAGAATATCCATGTGGAGCTGCCGGAGTGGGTGGAAAACAACGCCCTACAGTAGCGCCTTCAGTACCTCAAAGCCCTCGGCATAAGCGCAGCCGTTGCCGTATCCCCATATCTCGTTCTGCTTAAGGCAGATATCGAAGAGCCGGCCGTTGTTGTTCTGCTCCTTCTGGTCGTCCTCGTAGATCTTTAACATTTCCCGCTTTTTATCCGCAAATGCGCTTATATCCACGAAAAGGGAGGGAGAAAAGCTGCGGTCCTTGATATAGCCGTTGCTCTGGAACATGAAGACATTTCTGCAGTGCCTTGAAGCTGTCTTACAGATATCATAGGCTGCGATGTGGTCATGATGCATATCATGGCTCATATGCATGAAAACCGTGTCTATTTCCCTTTTTATGATCAGAGTCTCAAGCTCGTGCATGAGTGAACCGTCTCCGTAGGCGAGCCTTCCGTAGCCTGACTGGGATACCGTAAGCTCCTCGATACCTGCGAAGGCGCAAATCTTATGGCTGCTTTCGGCCGTCTTGTCCTTTGAAATGCTGTAGCTGGCGTTTTCATCAGTAAAGCCGTTGTCCGTCAGCGTGATCTTGTAAACCTTTTTTCCCTCGCTCACAAGGCGGCATGCGGTACCGCCGCATCCCAGCTCCACATCGTCATAGTGTGCTCCTATCATCAAAGCCTTATTGATCATGATATTCTCCTCTC
>DNAD01000233.1:3909-6247 GCA_003484785.1 Lachnospiraceae bacterium | reverse complement strand
CGGCCTATATCAGGATCGCGGATATATGCGAGGAGCTTTTCAGGGCAAAGAGCGGTTATCTGAAAAAGGAGCTTACCTTAAAGGAGAGGTTTAATAATCTTAAGCTTCTTGTCAAAAACTCCGGGGCAGGAAAGATGATCGAAGGCCTCAGGGGCAGCAGGGAAATGGACCCGAAGGATGCCGAATATCTGAAATATATAACGGAAATGTATAATAACAATATTGTTACGGAGTCAGAGTTTATGTCGATGAAGGAAAGGCTTGACAGGCTGGGGATATGGGCCTGACCCGGGGAGGGGATATGAAAAGGGTTTTGGTGACCGGAGCGGACGGCTTCATAGGAAGCCATCTTACAGAGCTTCTTGTTGAAAAGGGATACAGGGTAAGGGCATTTACCTTTTATAATTCCTTTAACAGCTGGGGATGGCTGGATTCCATAGACAAAAGAGTCTTAAAAGAAATAGAGACGGTGAGCGGAGATATAAGGGATCCCAACGGGGTCAGGACTGCGATGCAGGATATTGACCAGGTCTTTCATCTTGCGGCGCTGATAGCGATCCCGTTCAGCTACCACTCGCCGGATTCCTATGTGGATACGAATATAAAAGGGACGCTTAACGTGCTTCAGGCAGCGCGCAGTTTATCCACCCGGAGGGTTCTTGTAACCTCTACCTCGGAGGTATACGGAACGGCACAATATGTGCCGATAGATGAGAAGCATCCCTTTCAGGGACAGTCACCGTATTCCGCAACGAAGATAGGGGCCGACAGGCTGGCCGAAAGCTTTTACAGAAGCTTCGGACTGCCCGTGACCATAGTGCGCCCCTTTAATACCTTCGGACCGAGGCAGTCGGCAAGGGCGGTGATACCCACTATAATCACTCAGCTCTTGTCGGGAAAGAAGGAGATAAAGCTGGGGGCTCTTTCGCCCACCCGGGATTTTAACTATGTAAAGGATACGGTAAACGGCTTTTATGAGATCTCGGTAAGCGACAGGACCATAGGTGAGGAGATCAACATCGCCACCCAGACGGAGATCTCAATAGGGGACCTTGCAAGGGAGATCATCTCGCAGATAGAGCCCGAAGCTCAGATCGTCACCGATAAACAGAGATTCAGGCCCGAAAACAGTGAGGTCGAAAGGCTGCTTGGGAGCAATGAAAAGCTGAAGGCCCTGACCGCATGGAAGCAGCAGTATACCTTTGCGGAGGGGATTAAAGAGACCATAGAATGGATAAGGGAGAATCTTGGCAGCTACAAGGCTGATATATATAATATTTAGATCATGAACGCGAATCTGACCTGTTATATCGTTTCAGAGGAAACGAGCATAGTAGACACAATGAAGACCATAGACGCGGGGGACAATGCCATCGCCTTCGTATGCAGGGATGAGCACCTTGTCGCCGCTGTCTCGGACGGTGATGTGAGAAGATATATCATCGCGGGAGGGGATATTTCCCAGCCCGTAAGCCGGGTCGCAAATTATAACCCCATAAGTGTCCTGTATAACGAAGAGGTGGACTATGACGGCTACATGCGGGAGAAGGTGATAAATGCCCTGCCTGTTCTCGATGAGACCGGAAGGATAGTCGACATCCGCTTCCTGAGAAAAAGGAGCGGGATCAAAAAGGAGATAGGGCTTCCGGTGGTTATAATGGCGGGAGGCAGGGGAACAAGGCTCAAGCCCTTTACCGAGATACTCCCCAAGCCTCTGATCCCCATTGGAAGCAAGACTATTACAGAGCATATCATTTCAAGGTTTCAGGAATATGAATGCGATCATTTTGATATGATCGTCAATTATAAGAAGAATTTCATCAAATCATACTTTCAGGACAACGAGAACAAGTATGATATCAGCTTTATCGAGGAGCCGGAATTCTGGGGAACGGCAGGAGGGCTTAAGCTCATTGAGGGAAAGTACGAGGAGCCGGTATTTATCACCAACTGTGATATCCTGGTTCAGGCGGACTATTCCGACATCGTGGATACACATGTAAGAAATGACAATATAATAACCATAGTGTGCGCCAGAAAAAGGGTGACCATTCCCTACGGCACCATAGAGACCGATGAAAAGACGGGAAGGGCCATCGCCTTAAAAGAAAAGCCCACCTTTGAGTTCAATACGAACACGGGGCTGTATATCATCAGTCCCGGATTCCTTGAAAAGATCCCTCCCCGGACGAAAATAGACATTACCGATGTGATCGAAAGCTGCATCAAAGAAGGAGAGAAGGTAGGTACTTATCTGGTGGGCGAGGAGGACTGGCTGGACATGGGACAGCTTGAGGCAATGGAACAGATGAAGCGCAGTTTAAACGTCGAATAAGGT
>DNAD01000233.1:878-3828 GCA_003484785.1 Lachnospiraceae bacterium | reverse complement strand
CATGGGAAAGACACTTATAATTGCGGAAGCGGGCATCAACCATAACGGGGATATGAAGCTTGCGAAGGAGATGATACAGAAGGCCAGGGACGCGGGGGCGGACATTGTAAAATTCCAGACCGGGAAGACAAATTACGTAATGTCGAAATTTGCCGGGAAGGCCGAATATCAGAAGGAAACCACGGGGCAGGACGGAAGCATGTTGGATATGTGTCTGGATCTGACCCTTCCCTACAGCGCTTTTGACGAGCTCTATGAGGAGTGTAAAAGGGTCGGCATCACATTCCTGTCAACGCCCTTTACGGTGGACAGTGTGGAGTATCTTAACAGGCTGGATATGCCCTTCTGGAAGATACCTTCGGGAGAGATCACACATCTTCCCTATCTTATCGCCATCGCAAAGACGAAGAAGCCGGTGGTGATGTCCACCGGGATGTGTACCATGGAGGAGATAGAGGCTTCGCTCAAGGTCCTTAGGGAAAACGGGACAAAGGATATCTGTCTGCTCCACTGCAACACCGAATACCCGACTCCCTTTGAGGATGTCAACTTAAGAGCCATGGCTTCCATGAGGGAGAGGTTTAACGTGAAGGTCGGATATTCCGATCACACAAGAGGGATCGAGGTTCCCATAGCCGCGGTGGCCATGGGGGCAGAAATTATAGAAAAGCATTTTACCCTTGACCGGAACCTTCCTGGGCCCGATCAGAAGGCAAGCCTTGAGCCGGATGAGCTTAAGGCAATGGTAGATGCCATAAGGAATATAGAAATGGCCCTGGGGGACGGAGTCAAGAAGCCAAGCCCTTCGGAGTCACGAAATATAGAGGCCGCAAGGAAGAGCATAGTTGCGTTAAGAGACATTAAAAAGGGCGAGATCCTCACTGAGGAGAACATTATGGCGAAAAGGCCTGCCAACGGCATTTCTCCCATGAGGTGGTTTGAGGTGGTCGGCACGAAAGCGGTCCGGGATTTTATGGAGGATGAGCCGATTGAGCTATGATATTTGTGTGGTAAGCGGCAGCAGGGCCGAATATGACCTGCTCAAACCCCTGCTTGAGCGGATATATAACGACAGCGACTTTAACTTAAGCTTTGTCCTTACCGGAAGCCATCTTGATGAACGGTTCGGAAATACGGGCCGGGAGATAGACAAGGGCTTGATCCCGGTGGCGGAGAGGATACCGCTTTTACCCGTAAATGATGATAAACATGGAATGGCGGATTCCATAGCTTCCGCTGTCTCAGGGTTTGCTGATTTTTTCGGTAAGCATTCCTTTGATCTTCTGCTGATCCTCGGGGACCGGTTTGAGATCTTCGGAACAGCCATCGCAGCTGCGGTAATGGGAGTTCCCATCGCCCACCTTTACGGGGGAGATACCACGGAGGGAGCAGCGGATGAGTTCATGCGCCACAGTATAACAAAGATGAGCTGGCTTCATTTTACCTCGGGGGAGCGGTACAGGGAAAGGGTCATTCAGCTGGGTGAAAGCCCGGACAGAGTGTTCAATGTGGGATCCCTGGGGGTGGAAAATGCTCTGAACCTTCCCCTCATGCCGCTTGAAAAGCTGGAAAAGGAGCTTGGCTTTAAGCTCGTAGGAGAAAAATACGCGGTCGTGACCTATCATCCCGTAACCCTTGAGAATGAGACGGCTGAGAGCAGGATGGAAGAGCTTATAGCGGCCATGGACGCTCTCTCCGGCTACAGGTTCATAGTTACCGGCTCCAATGCCGATGCGGGGGGCGTTCTGATCAATGAGATATGGAAAAGAGAAGCCGGTAAGCGTGCTAACTGGTATTTTACCTCTTCTCTGGGGGCGGTAAGATATCTTTCGGCCTTAAAATATGCGGTATGCATGCTCGGAAACTCCTCAAGCGGGATCTCCGAGGCGCCTTCTCTCAAGGTGCCTACCGTAAACATCGGCGACAGACAGAAGGGCAGGATAATGGCGGAAAGCGTCATAAGCTGCGAGCCCTTAAGAGATGAGATCGTAAGCGCCGTAAAAAAGGCGGAGGATCCCCTGTTCAGGGAATCGCTTAAGGATATGACAAGCCCCTTCGGAGACGGGCACACCTCGGAAGAAACGGTAAAGATAATCAAAAGCTTTTTATCCTCGGGAAAGATCGACCTTAAAAAGAAGTTTTATGATCTTAAGTAAATTATCGGAAACAGTTTCCAGAGGGTGATCTGTTATACTTTTCAGTACAGAACAGTGTTAAGATCGGGAGATGAAACGGATGAAGAATTTAGCGATAATACCCGCAAGAAGCGGATCGAAGGGTCTTAAGGACAAGAATATAAAGGAGCTGTGCGGAAAACCCCTAATGGCCTGTTCCATAGAGGCGGCTCTAAAAAGCGGCTGCTTTGAGGTCGTTCATGTTTCGACGGATTCGGAAAGATACGCGGAAATTGCCCGGGGGTTCGGTGCGGATGTGCATTTTTTAAGAAGCGCGGAGATGTCGTCCGATACAGCGGATTCCTGGGACGTTGTAGTGGAGGTTCTTAAGAAGTATGAGGCTGAGGGAAAGGTTTTTGATACGGTCTGCGTGCTTCAGCCCACAAGCCCTCTGCGGACCTCGGAGGATATCAGAGAGGCCTTCGGAATGTTTGAGGAAAAGGCTGCCAATGCCGTGATATCCGTGTGCGAAGCCGACCATCCTCCCAAGTGGTTTCATCCCCTTCCCGAGGATGGAGACATGCGTGAATTCGGCGGCGGAGAGGATCTTGAAAAAAGGCGGCAGGATTTTAAGACCTACTACAGGATAAACGGGGCGATCTATCTGATGAGAACCGATTATTTTCTTGAGGATCATCACAATGTGTTCAGGGAAAAAACCTATGCCCTGATAATGGACAAAAGGGATTCCGTGGATATAGATGACATTTTCGATTTTGAGGTAGCGGAGGCCCTGTACAGGATGCGGGATAAGAGGAAATTATTCAGTCAGCAAG
>DNAD01000233.1:0-751 GCA_003484785.1 Lachnospiraceae bacterium | reverse complement strand
TTCGTGCCGAAGCGCACGATTTGCAGGCAAATCGGCGCGGGGAGAAATAATGGATAAGATTTATATTGTGGGGGCCGGTGGTCTGGGGAGAGAGCTGCTGCAGTGGATCAAGGAGATTAATGCGGTAAAGCCCACCTGGGAGATCGGAGGCTTTCTTGATAACAAACTGGATGCTCTCGACGGAGTAGAGTGTGACTATAAGGTGGTGGGAAGAAACAGTGACTGGATCCCGGGGGAGGGAGAGGTCTTTGCCATGGCGATAGCCACTCCCGCCGACAAGGAAAAAAGGGTTAAGGAATTAAAGGACAAGGGGGCGTATTTCCCGCCGATAATCCATCCCACGGCGACTGTTACCGAGTTCAGCCATTACGGGGAGGGGCTTATCATGTTTCCCTATGCCAAGCTTTCGGTCAACTCGACGGTGGGTGATTTTGTAACTCTCTGTTCCGGCGGGGTGGGCCATGATGTGTACATAGGAGACTACTCCACCCTCAGCGGCATGAGCAGCATACTGAGGAACGTAAGGATAGGAAAGCGCGTTTTCATAGGCGCGAATGTGGCTGTTGCCCAGGATGTCACGGTAGGGGATGATGCCTATCTCGGGATAGGGAGCGTCGTGTTAAAGGATGTTCCGGCAGGAATGAAGACCTTCGGAAACCCGGCGAGACTGATGCCTATATAATTAAGCGCACGATCTGCTAAAGCAGATCGGCGCAGGAGAAAGATTCATGGGAAGCATAACAGAGTTATT
>DNAD01000247.1 GCA_003484785.1 Lachnospiraceae bacterium | reverse complement strand
CCCGCGCCTTACCCCACGCTGCCGCCATCTCCAACGCCGGCAGCCACACCGACGCCAACGCCGACCCCAACCCCGACGCCGGCACCAACGCCAACGCCGGATCCGACACCAACGCCGGAACCGACCCCTACACCGACAATAACCCCAACCCCGACACCTGAGGTGAAGCGATCAACGGGTTCGGTATCACTGTCGGTAACTGCCGCTGACAGCGGTGCGAATACGGACGGGGCCAGCTTTATGCTTTACATGGTAAATGACGAGCTTCTTGAAACGCTTACAAGGATAGGAGAATATACAACCTCCGGAGGAGGAAAGTTACGCATTGACAATCTGAGCTTTGGGAAATATTATTTTGTACAGACTATAGCTCCGAAGGGCTATTCTGTCACAAATTGCGCGGTAAGCTTTTCTCTCACGGAAACGGATGCTAACCGCAGCGTTGTCTTCCCGGAGGATTAAGATTTCAGTATGACAAGATCAACAGGCCGCTTTTTATTGATTTCATTTGCCGGAGCGCTGCTCCTTACATTATTATGTGCCCTTGGGGCTCTTAAAAGGGTGGATCGCTGGGTGCAGGACGCAATGTACCAACGGGAGCAGATGATCTCCGATGATATTGTGGTAATAGGAATAGATGAGGAAGCCCTGGAAAAGCTGGGTGGATACGGTACCTGGGACAGGACGGTTATGGCCGGGGCTCTTGGGATGCTTGCACGGGATCCGCAGAATCTTCCCGCGGTGGTGGTGATCGATACTCTCTATTCCGGGGAAACAGAGGAGGAGGCGGACACGGCGCTTTCAGAGGCGGTAAGGAAGCTTCCCTCGGTGGTTACTGCTTCTTCGGCGGTTTTCGGAGAGGAGATCCATGCTGACGATACGGGGCGCAGTATGGACAGCTTTGCGATCCTGAAATATGAAGAGCCTTATGATGCCTTAAAAGAAGCGGCCACAGTGGGGCATATCAATGCCATGCTTGATATGGACGGGATCATGAGGCACGCTCTTTTGTATATTTCACCGGATAAGACGGAGAAGGTATACAGCCTCTCCCATGAAGCCGCAAGGCTGTATATGGAAAAGCAGGGGGAGGCAATGGGTGAGCCGCCGGTGAACGAGAGAGGCCAGTTTTATGTTCCCTATACAGCCGGGCCCGGCACCTGGTACGATGGTGTATCGATAGCTTCCCTTATAGCCGGGGAGGTTCCTCCGGACTACTATGCCGGAAAGATAGTCCTGATCGGACCCTTTGCTGCCGGCCTTCAGGATTCCTACTATACCCCCATTGACCGTTCGGCTCCGATGTATGGGGTGGAATTTCATGCAAATATCATAGAAATGTTCTTAAACGGGAGCTTTAAGAAGGAGGCTTCTGATATTTTACAGCTCCTGCTTCTGTTTATTATCTGCTTTGCCGCTCTGTTTGTATTTTTAAGATTCGGGCTTATACCTTCAGCCGCAGCCTGTGCAGGTATAACCGCTCTGAGTCTTATATGCAGTGCAGCCCTTTATCAGAACGGTCATGTCCTTCATCCGTTATGGATCCCTTTCGGAGTAATTCTGCTGTTTCTTATATCCATAGCATACAGGTATGTAAACGCAGCCCTGGAAAGACAGCAGGTAACAAGAACCTTTGAGAGATATGTAGCTCCACAGATCGTTAAGGAGATATTGAAGGAGGGAACCGAAAGCCTCTCTCTGGGGGGGAAGCTCTGTGAGATAGCGGTTCTTTTTGTGGATGTAAGAGGCTTTACCACCATGTCTGAGAGAATGAAGCCCGAAGAGGTGGTGTATATCCTTAACAGATATCTGACAATGACGAGCGCCTGTATCGAAAGAAACAGGGGGACTCTTGACAAGTTTGTAGGGGATGCCACCATGGCATTCTGGGGAGCGCCTCTCCCCGAGCCCGACAGTATTTACCTTGCGGTAAAGACCGCTCAGGAGATAGTGGAGGGAGCGGAACGCCTTTCCGAGGATCTGAACGAGGAGATCGGTGAGGAACTGAGAGTTGGGGTCGGTGTTCATTTCGGCCCTGCGGTTGTCGGAAATATGGGCTCTGAACGGCGTATGGATTTTACCGCCATCGGAGATACGGTCAATACGGCCGCAAGGCTTGAGGCAAACGCTCCCGGCGGTAAGGTGTATATAAGCCGCGTCGTCGCGGATGCTCTTTCTGAGCGGATAACAACGGTATCACTGGGAGATACGGTCAGGCTGAAGGGAAAAAAGGAAGGTTTTGAGGTTCTGGAGCTTAAAGAGATTTTATGAAAAATTATTCTGTTGAAAGACTTACCAAAATAGCGATCTCTCTGTCCAGTGAAAAGGATATTGACAATCTGCTGGATGCGATACTTAAAGAGGCGATGATGATTACAAACTGTGATGGGGGAACCGTCTACGTTTATGACGATGATGAAAAGCTCCTCCGTTTTCACAGACTTATTACCAAATCAAAGGGCTTTTCGATGGGAGGACACGGTGAGCCCGTCAATCTTCCTCCCGTAAAGCTGAATCGCAGCCATATCTGTGCCTGTTCGGCGATGGATCATAAGAGGATCTACATAGAGGATACCTACAAGTCTGAGGTCTACGATTTTTCCGGAGCTCAGAAATATGACAGTCTTAATGACTACCGTACCGTGTCTATGCTGGTGATCCCCATGGAGGATGAGAAGGGCAGTGTGATCGGAGTCCTGCAGCTTATTAATGCCATGGATGAAGACGGTAACATTATAAAATTTGCCGACGACCTTGAAGAGATCACAGCAGCCCTGGCTTCTCTGGCAGCGGTCAGTCTTACCAACAGGAAGCTTGCCAGAAATGTGTACGATTTATTACACTCATTTGTTCAGGTCATGGTGGGGGCAGTTGATACCAGGACGCCTTACAATGCTGCCCATACCCGCCATATGGTAAGATATGCCGAGCGTTTCATGGACTGGCTGGAGGAAACGGATAACAGCCGGAAATTTTCCGAAAATGAAAGGGATCCTTTCATAATGAGTGTCTGGCTGCATGACATAGGAAAACTGGTGGTGCCCTTAAAGATAATGGATAAGCAGACGAGGTTGGGTGAGCTTTACGAGAAGGTTCGAAACAGGCTTGAGGTCGGTCAGCTTATGGAAAGGATAGACAGATTGGAACACCCGGAAAGGAAGGAGGCCTCCCTGGAAAGGGAGAAGGCTTTAAAGCAGGCCTGGGAAACCATAAAAGAGGCAAACGATGCAGTGATAGTACGGGAAGAGCTCCAGAGAAAGCTGGAAAAAATCTCCGGCATGGAGTGTATGACCTCAGATGGAAGCAGAGTACCGGTTCTGACAGAAAAAGAGTATTCTGCCATAACCGTTAAGAAAGGAACCCTGACGGAAGAGGAACGGATCGAGATGGAGAAGCATGTGGAGTATACTTCGGATTTTCTTTCGAGGATGAAGTTCGGAGGGTTTTACAGAAATGTTCCGAAATGGGCTTCTTCCCATCACGAATTCCTGGACGGCTCCGGTTATCCGAAACACTATAGCGGTGATGACCTTTCGAAGGAGGTAAGGATCATTACAATATTGGACATTTACGATTCCCTGACCGCCGAGGATCGTCCCTATAAGCCTCCGATCCCAAAGGAGCGGGCCTTCTTGATCCTTAATGAAATGGCAGAGCAGGGTAAGATAGACGGGGAGCTGCTTAAGCTGTTTGAGGAAAGCGGAGCCTGGAAATAGAGCCCGGTTACGGAAATTTTGGTCAATTGCGTTTCCCTTAGGAATTGTAAATAAATAACTTCATAATTTT
>DNAD01000318.1:2864-4850 GCA_003484785.1 Lachnospiraceae bacterium | reverse complement strand
GATAATAGAAACCGTTTCCGGCCACACGCCCTGCAGCATCCAGATCGATCCCGTCAAAGCGTTCCATGATATCTGTATGATAGGGTATCTCAAAATCGGGAACAAAGGGATCTCCGTATCTGGTAACCTCAACGTTTTCCGAATCATCCCTTCCGATGGGAACGGAAGGATCGATGATATTGGGGATGGTCATCATGATCTTCGTGATCCTCTCGGCAAGCTCTGTCTCTTTAGTCTCAAGCCCGGCAAGCCTTTCCGAATTAGCGGTGACCTGCTTCTTTACCTCCTCTGCCTCTTCCTTCTTTCCCTGTCCCATCAGGGCTCCGATCTGTTTGGAGAGCTTGTTTCTCGAGGCTCTGAGATTATCAGCCTCCTGCTTGGCGGCCCTGCTTTCCTTATCGAGCTCTATTACCTCATCCACAAGAGGAAGCTTCTCCTCCTGAAATTTGTCCTTCAGATTTTTCTTTACTACGTCAGGATTCTCCCTGACAAACTTAATATCTAACAACTTTTTCCCTCCTTTATGGCACAGGATACATTCCTGTTATACCCTGTCTTTTTGTGTATCCGTCAGCCTCAGCCCTATGGCCAGATGCCCGCTTTCGATGTTTTTCTGAAGCAGGATCAGCGCCTCATATTCCCTCCACTGTGGAACCTCCAGGGTCTTTGAGGTAAACCTGAACCTTATCTCATCCGTTCCTCCCTCATAGCCATCTATGAGATTCTTTCGGTCAACGCGCTCCTTTACCTCCTTAATATCCCTGTCAGAAACGGTCATGTCAAATACCTTTACAAACTCGTCATAGGTAAAGATCTCCGGCAGTCCGTATGGCTTCAGTACTTCAAAGGCCTCTGAATTCAGTATCCTGTTGTCGTTGAGATCGGCCTCGAGATAGAACAGGGAATTCTCGTTCATTACACGGTTATAAATATCGTTAGTCCATATCAGATGATCATAATCGTCTTCCCTGGCAAGGTCCTCTATGACACAGAGAGCGCAGCGCTTGCTGGTTGTGCCCTTCAGCATGGTAAAGGACAGCCTGTACCAGCTCTTTGACTTTTTCCCGTCCCCCTTTAAGGATATCAGGATATTCTTTTCCACATCCGCGGCGCCGTTTTTAAGGCTTTCAAGCATCTCCTCCACTTCGTAATATGTACTGGAGCCCTTTTCAACATTAAATCCGGTCAGCATGTTTTCCCTGGCATTATAGAGAAGCTCCCTGGTATACCTTCCGTCCTCCCTCTTCCTGTAGCGGTCAAGGATATCGTCATCGATATAATAACGGAAGATCCTCATGTTCTTCTTGTAATTGGCATGGGCATATACGGCCGAGATCAGCCCCACCGCTCTTTCCTCGGCGCCGTTGGTGCTCTCCAGGACAACAATGTCCACCTTCACGTCGTCACCCAGATACAGAAGGGAGCAGGCCGCGGTACAGCTCTTGACCGACCCGTCCTTCATCTCTGTCATATACTCTCTGGAGACATACTGGGCCTTTTTCTCTATGGCATCGTATACCGCGTCGCTGAAGCTGTCCACCTCCAGAAACAGTATATTGGGAAGGAGAGCCTCAAGCCTGTCGGCCTTCATGGCGCTGTCAAGGCTCAGCCGGTGAAGCTCCAGGAAACGCTCATTTACATAGGAAACCTCTCTGATGAGATGATCCTCGTTCTTATCAAGGATCACCCTCGCGATGCCCGCGATGCTGTCTTCAAAGAAGGAGTTGAGCTGCTGTCTTAAGAGCATGCTCTTCTTCAGCACGTTTATCGTGCGTCTTTCCATCTGTATACCGTAGAAATCAATTATCCTTCTGAGGCGCTGCATGACCACATTCTTTTCAAACGGCGTCCTTATGGCATCTACCGCCCCGTTTCCTATATAGCGCTCGGCTTCCCGGATCGTATCCGTATCCGCGATCAGGACCACAGGGATATCGGAATAAAAGGTCTTGGCATTTTTGTGTCCGATAAACGACTCATATTCCA
>DNAD01000318.1:0-2782 GCA_003484785.1 Lachnospiraceae bacterium | reverse complement strand
AGCCATTCCTCTGCGGCCCCGGCGAGTCTCTCAGTATGAATGTCCACCTGATTGTCCATTATGGAAAAAATCTCGGCTGCCTTTCCTTCGTCCCCGGTGATCAGAAGGATCCTGTCATAAATATTTATGTTTGAGGCGGAAAGCTCTGTCAGCCCCGCTTCCAGCTTTGAGATAAAATCCTCCTTCATGAGAGGCTTGTAGAAATAATACCCCTGTATACAGTCACAGTCCATGTTCTTTAACATCTCGTACTGACTGTCGGTCTCCACTCCCTCGGCGACTATCTTCATCTGAATGGCCTTGGCCATCTGTATTATGCTGTAAAGGATATTGCCCGCCCTCTCCGACGTATCGATGGACTCCATGAACCTCATGTCTATCTTTAAGACATCCAGCGCGAAATCCTTCAGCATATTAAAGGACGAAAACCCGCTTCCGAAGTCATCCATCAGGATCTGATGGCCGCATTCCCTGAACCTTTCCACCATCCTCATGATCACCTCGGGCTGATCCATATAGGCGCTTTCGGTGACCTCGATCTTAACAAGAGACGGGTCTATGCCGTATTTTCTTATTATGGACTGAAGCTCCTCGAATAAATTTTCATTATAAAAATCCTTACGTGAGAGGTTTACCGATATCGGAACGGTCTTCTTTCCGGCATCCCTCCTCTCCGCCTGGAAGCGGCAGACCTGCTCCCACACAAAAAGATCTATCCTTGAGATGAAGCCGTTCTTCTCAAAGGTCGGTATGAACCTGCCCGGAGAAATAAAACCGTCCCCGTCCTTTTTCCTCCACCGTATAAGCGCCTCTGCCGATACTATTTCCCTTGTATGGCTGTCAACGATGGGCTGGTACATAACGAAGAATTCCTCATCCACGATAGCGGATTCGGCATTTCTTATGATCTCCTGCTCATTAAGCAGGGAATCTCTCATCTCTCTGGTAAAATAGGCGAGCCTGTTGACATAGCTGCTCTTTACGGACTGCATCGCCATGGTGGCGCGGTCACAGGCAACGGCTATATCGTCATCCTGAGGCTCCAGCCTGTAGCAGCCCACATGCAGATATATCCTGTAATCCAGGGAATTCCAGGCTATCTCTCCACTGGCAGCCTTTCTAAGGACCTCTTCGTTGCGTTCATGAAACCTCAGAGGAGTCATCGAAATAAAACGGTCCGATTCGATCCTTCCGTAGAGACAGTCATCGGAATAGAGCCGTTTTTTAAGGAAATCCGCAAATTCTATGATCAGATGGTCTCCTGTCCTTGTCCCGAACATCTCATTTATCGCCTTAAAACGGTCAATATCCCATACCGTGACGATAAAGCTGGTACCCGGATTTGCTTTCAGCAGCTTTGACCCCTCCAGGAAGAAGGTCTGTTTATTGTATATCCCCGTAAGGATATCCAGCTTCGCGTTTTCCTGAAATATCGCGATCTCTGCCCTGAGATCCCCTCCAATGGGCTCCTCATTGTCGATCCGTCTTATGACCAGGGAAAAATGCCTGACTCCTTCCCATACCTCAAAGCCCCTGACATTGATCTCAAAGCGCTGGTAACCCCATTTCTTTGTCTTTATCCTCAGCAATAAACGGTGGTTGTTCTCACTGTCCACTATGGAGGTAAGGACATCGAAAAAGTCATCGTAGTCAGAGGGATGTATCAGATCCCTGACATTCCTCCGAAGCCTTAACGGGCCGCTTACATTGTCATAACCCAAAAGACACAGGGCATTTTCACCTATATACTCGGTAAACAGTGCATCCTCAAGATAAAGGGAAAGATATCCCATGTTCATCGCCTTGAGCATCTTGACAGCCATTGTTACCCTGTCGAAATGTCCGTCCCTTAACTTTATCGTATCACCGAGGAAGGTGAGAAAATCATTATCTATCTGCTTTTTGATCCTGGAGGCATTAATGGGATGCCTGAAATTATAATTACTGCCGAGAGCGATCGCCCGGTCGGACAGATCCGTGCCGAAGCCTCCGGTAATAGCTCCCACCAGGACCGAAAAATATTTTTTATTGCCCTTGATGAATGAGATCAATCCGAATCTCGCCTCAACGTCCCGGTCAAAATTGATGATAACGATATCCACGGTCGTTTCCGCAAGGAGATCCTTTACGTCATCAACCTTACTGACCTGATAAACGTTATAGTTTTCCTCAAGCAATATCGCCAGCGAATCGATCCCGGTATCGCTGTCCGAGAGAATTACTATCCAGGGTCTTCGATTTTCCATATTGCACCCCGCATTCCCAGAGGCCCGGCTCTGAACAGATAGAAAAAAGTTTAATCAGCATCCATTATCTCTATGTCGGCATGATATTCCTGAAGAGATCTTACCACTGCACTGTTGTGCTGCATAAACCTTATGCCCTCCGCGGAAGCCTTAGCAGCCGCCATGGTTGTGATGTAGGGTATCCTGGCCTTGATGACCCCTTTTCTTATGTAGGAATCATCCCAGGCGCCCTTCTTGTCATCGGGAGTATTGATCACAAGATCCACCTCGTTATTTGTGATAGCGTCAAGGACGTTGGGCCTGCCCTGCTGCAGCTTAAAGATCCTGACCGCGGGTATGCCGGCCCCGACGATCATATCATAGGTACCTCCCGTTGCGATGATCTTAAAGCCGCATTCATGGAAGGCCTTTGCCACATCGATAAGCTCTGCCTTATCCCTGTCATTGACGCTTATCAATACCGTTCCGGATAAGGGAAGGGGATTTCTGGTGGCTTCCTCGGCCTTGTAATAAGCCTCTCCGAAATTCGAAGCCAT
>DNAD01000027.1 GCA_003484785.1 Lachnospiraceae bacterium | reverse complement strand
GAAAGAGTGCTGGCCTTGTCGAAGATCGATACGGCCTTGGTATCCACATCCTCAAGATACTTTTTGGAAAGCTCGTATTCCCTCTTATGGTCTATGAACTTCTTATTATCGGAAAGCTTGTCTATGATGGGAAGAGTCACGTTATCGCACAGGCTCCAGCTCATTATAAGGCCCTGACGGCGTCTGTCCTCGGGAAGCAGGATGATGCCGGCTTCAATGGCATCTCCGGGCTTTTTGATCACGACCTCTTTCCCGTTTAAGTAGACCTTTCCGGAATCTGCCTTTTCGATACCGCATACGCACTGGAAGGTCTCGGTACGGCCAGCTCCGACCAGTCCCGTAAGCCCGACGATCTCTCCGGCCCTTACGTTTAAGCTCACGTTCTTAAAGTATCCAAGCCTTGAGAAATTCTCGATCTTAAAGATCTCCTGGCCGATCTGAACCTTGGGCTTCGGATACATATCCGTGATCTCACGGCCTACCATGGCCTTTATAAGATCCTTGTCGGTGATGGCATCTACGTCGAAGGTATCAATGTATTTTGAATCCCTGAAAACCGTAACCCTCTGGGCGAGCCTGTACATATCCTCCATACGGTGAGAGATAAAGATAACCGAAACTCCCTGCTCGTGAAGCTCATCAACTATCCTGTACAGCTCCTCTGATTCGTTGGCAGTAAGGGCAGCGGTGGGCTCGTCGAGAATTATTATCTTTGCATCGGTAGATAAGGCTTTTGCGATCTCAACCATCTGCTGCTGAGCTATGGTCAGGGCGCCTACCTCCTCGGTGACCTTAAAGTTGGCATGAAGCCTTGCAAGAAGCTCCTCAGCCTTTTTGTTCATCTCCCTCCACTGGATCAGACCGTTCTTTATGATCTCATGCCCTATGAAGATATTTTCGGTGACCGTCAGCTCCATGTAGGAGGTAGGGATCTGATAAACAGCCGCTATTCCCGCCTGCTGGGCCTCCTGAGTCCCCTTGAAATGAACCTCTTTTCCATTTAAAAACATCTGCCCCTCTTCGGCGGCATGAACACCGGTGATGACCTTGATAAAGGTCGATTTTCCGGCACCGTTCTCGCCCATCAGAGCATGGATCTCGCCACGGCGAAGCTGAAACTTAACATTGTCAAGCGCCTTTACGCCGGGGAAGATCTTGGTGATACCCTTTAGCTCCAGAATTAAATCCTCTGCCACGAATACACCCTCCTTTCCTCACTTTATCATATGAAATACACGCTGAAGCCGCACAGGACATCTGTTTCTGTCCGTGCCGGCCCGTTTACGAAATATTGTCGTACATCATAATTATATTAGCGGAAGGTATTTATAATAAGAGGAATATTTTCATAATCAGGGGATTATTTTTCTGTCGGGATACGGATCTCAGCCTCCGTTCCCTCCGGTTCATTGTGCCTGTAGCTAAGTCCGTATTCCGGGCCGAACAAAAGCGCAAGCCTCTGTTGCGTGTTATATACCGCTACATTGGCACTCCCTGCTGCGTCCTTTGATTCCACGGCATCCGGGCTGATGCCCTTTGAGGCAAGGCTTAAGACCTGCTTGAGATTATCAAGCTTTTCATCGCTCATGCCGACTCCGTCATCGGAGACGGTTATGACGATATCGTCACGGCCGGTACCGGAATTGATCTCCTCCCAGGCCATGATAACCACAGTCCCGGAGGGGACCTCCTTTTCAAAGATTCCGTGAAGCAGTGAATTCTCCACTATGGGCTGGAGCACAAGCTTGGGGATCCGACAGTCCATGAGCTCATCCGGCACATCAATGATGAAATTGATCTTATCCTCATATCTCATGTTCTGAAGCTCCATATAAAGCTCCACATGACGAAGCTCATCCCTTATGGGTATAAGGATATCCTTTCCGGAAAGGACCAGCCGGTAAAACCTCGAGAGTGACTGTACCGCCCTGGATACCGCCTCTGTGTTATTCTTCTTTGCCTGCCAGTTTATCATATCCAGCATATTGTACAGAAAATGAGGATTTATCTGGCTTTGCAGGGCCTTGACCTCCGAAACCTTGAGCCTGTCGGCGGTCTGTCTTTCGCTTTCAATAAGCGAGGATATCCTCTCCACCATCAGGTTATAGGTGTCTATAAGCTGGTCGATCTCATCACTGCCCTCACCCGACGGTATCTTTTTAAGGGAAGCATCCGGTCCCGGAGTGATGAGCCCCGCCACTCTGACGATCCTTTTGCTCAGATTAAAGGAAAAGCCTATCTGGGTGATTATGGCAGCGGTAAAAAGAACCAGCATGACCCCGAACTGCCTGAGTATCCTGCTTGTCTCCCTTGCATGTATGCTTTCCACGGGAACGGCCGAAACAAGCCTCCAGTCCGTGTTGGCTATATTGTTATAGGCAAGATACATTTTCTCGCCCGAGATCACACTCTGGACATATTCCTCCCTCTGCCCGATAAGCCCGGGGATATTATCATAGTCTATGTGATATCTTCCGGAAAGCTCCTCATCCGTGGATGCCACAATGGACTCCCTGCTGTTTATCAGATAATAGACACTGCCCTCCTCCGGGTTATTCTGTTTAAGGATCTCCTCGATATAGCCCGATCTGAAATAGATGGCGATATAGCCCACATCACTGTTCTGGTTTCCGGTAAGGGTCAGTCTCTGGATATAGGCGGTATCGCCAAGTGTAGCTATCTCATTTCCGGTCAGATAAAAACGGGGACAGAACTGTGAGTACAGAAGCGGTCTTCCGGCAAAGATCCCATGCCAGTAGGAGCCCTGGATCAGGGAATCGGGCATAAAGACCTCGGAAAAATCATAGGCATCCGTAAGCATTCCGTATTCGGGAGCAAGATATATCCTGACCTGAGCTATCATTTCGGATCGGGAGAAATTGTCGATCTCCGAAAAAAAGTCTCTGGCATAGACAGCAGCTTCATTGGATCTTAGAAAGGCATCGGGATCTCTTGAATTGAAGGTGCGGTACAGAAGCGGCTGGGAGGTGATACTGTCCGCTATGGTCTTTGCCTCCTCGGCAAAGAGCTCGATCGTGTTGGTGGTCTGCCCCAGAAGTATCCCCTCGGCCGCTATGGTAGATTCCTCAATGCTTCGGCTTATCTCACGAAAGACCAGTCCGAAGATAAGCAGAAGCAGGATAACAAAAACGATATTAAGGATCAGAAATTTCCCGCGGATCGTAAGCTTCTTTAAATATCTGCTCATAGCGATTCCCTGAATTCCGACGGCGACAGGCCGAAGCTCTTTCTGAATATCTTGGAAAAATAATTACTGTCGGAATAGCCAACCTCTCCCGCTATATCCGCGATCCGGTTCCTGGGGTCGGACAAAAGCTCCTTCGCCCTTCCCAGGCGGTATTCGGTGATATACTGGTTCAGTGTGATCCCCGTCTCCGATTTGAATAAAGTACAGACATAGGAGCTTGAAAGGTTCACATGATCACTTATGGCCATGATGGACAGATCCATGCTTTTGTAGTTTTCAGAAATGTAGGTTTTTATGGAATAGACCACGGCAGATTCGGTCCTTGACATATCAAGCCCGGTAAAGAAGGCTTCGGTTCCGTTAGTGATCATGTCATGCAGCTCGAAAACACAGTGGCAGGCCGATACCCTCTCCCAGAGATCACTCCCGGGAAGATAATTATCCCTCGGAAGCTTCTTTTCGGTTCCGGCCTCTATCAGAATGTTCAAAAGCCGGTAATAGAACTCTCTTGCCTGATTCGGAAGGATGTAGTCATTGCCGGTAAATTCCTCAAGAAGATCTTCGAGAAAGGCTTTAGCCTCGCTTCTTTTGTGGTCAGCCAAAAGCTTTTTAAAGGCGGAAAACCTGTCACTGCTGTTCAGGCTCTTAAACTCTGTCTTGCCGGAGATGTGCCGGTACAGAAGGCAGTTATTGTCGGGCATGAAGAAGCACTGCTGAAGATTGATCACTGCCGTATTGTAGGAATGTGACAGCTCCCTGTAGCCCTTTACCTGCCGCCCTATTACAAGATGAAAGCTCTTAAGCTCCTCCCCAAGCCTCTCCGCCAGAGCCTGTCCCAGATGACTGCTGTTAAGCTGTGAAAGCTCCCGCTGTGAAAAGAAGTGAAACACAAAAAGAGGGTTATTGATGGTATATATCCTCTTAAGCTTATACTGCGCTATTACCGGATCAAGGAGCAGAGAAAGCCTTTCTGCCTCCTCCTCCGTAAGCGGAACCACAGGATCATAGCATTGCAGGATCACAGAAAAGCAATTATTATAGTCTTTTATGTCAAAATCAAAGCTGTCATCGGTAATGTCATCCCCTGTCCCGTAATTGTCAGGGGCTTTTATCAGCCTGTAGGCGAGGGAGAAATCCGAGGAACGCCGCGTGGCTGTCATATTCTGCCTTGCGTTTCGCCTCTGCCTTACCTGTGAGAGCGCATCCCTTATAGCCTCTGTCAGTTCATCGGTATCTATGGGCTTTTCCACATAGCTCACCGCGCGCAGCCTGATGGCAGCCTTCAGATACTCCTTATCCGAAAAACCGCTCATAAAAATAACAGCCGAGTCAGGATAACGCTCCTGCACGCCCTGCATCATACGTATACCGTCCATTTTGGGCATACGTACATCCGTCAGCACTATGTCGGGCTCAAAGGTCTCGCATACCTTGAGCCCGGCCTGTCCGTCCTCAGCTGTTTCAATATTATCGATCCCGAGGCTTTTAAAGTCGATGGAATCCCGAAGGCCTTCCCTTGTCAGCCTCTCGTCGTCTACGATCAGTAAATTCATGTTACTTCTCAGCAGAGCCGCGCTCCGTTGTACACGCTCTCATCGGCGAGGGCGAGCTTAAACTTCCCGTCCTCCGACTCCGCCGACAAAAGCATGCCGCAGCTTTCAAGGCCCATGAGCTTCCTCGGTTCAAGATTTGCCACAAAGGTCACCTTTTTGCCTATGAGCTCCTCCGGCTCGTAGCTCTTTGCCATTCCGGAAACGATCTGCCTTTCCGAAATACCGTCATCTATCTTAAATACAAGAAGCTTGTCGGATTTCTTAACCTTCTCGCAGGAGATGACCGTCCCCACCCTCATATCGACCTTTTCGAAAACATCGAAGGGAATACTGTCGGCAACGGGCTCGATCTCACGCTTCTTTTCCTCCTCGCCGTTATTAATGATAGCATTCAGCTCCTCGATCTCCTTATCTATATCGATACGCGGGAAGATGATCTTGCCCTTCTTTACGGTCACGTCAGCGGGAAGTACGCCGAAGCGGTTCATATTCTCATAGGTCACGTCCTCTTCCTTTGCCCCTATCTGCTCCCATATCTCGGGCATTGTTGTGGGCATGAAGGAGGAAAGCAGAGACGAAGCTATCCTTATTGACTCCAGAAGATTATAGAGTACCGATGCCAGTCTTGCCTTTTTGCTCTCATCCTTACCCAGTATCCAGGGCTCGGTCTCGTCTATGTACTTGTTTGAGCGGTCTACCAGCTTAAATATCTCAGCCAGTGCCAGATTGAGCTGGGTATTGTCCATGAACTCATCCACCGCAGGCCTTATGGAAAGCGCAAGGTCTATGAGCTCCTTATCTATATCAGCTTCCTCTCTCTCTGCAGGAAGAGTACCGCCAAAGTATTTGTCGGCCATGGCAACGGTCCTTGAAACCAGGTTACCCAGGCCGTTTGCGAGATCGGAATTGATCCTGTTTATCATGACCTCGTTTGAAAAGCTGGAATCAGCACCGAGAGCCATTTCTCTTAATATATGGTAACGAACGGTATCCGTGCCGTAGCGCTCCCCGAGGATCATGGGATCCACCACATTTCCCTTGGACTTGCTCATCTTCTGACCGTTAAAGGTGATCCACCCGTGCACCGCCAGATGCCTTGGAAGCGGCTCATCAAGCGCCATCAGCATTGCGGGCCAGATAAGGGCATGGAAACGCATGATGTCCTTGGCCACCATATGCACATCTGCGGGCCAGAAGGTCTCATAATCGTTATAGGTATCGTTGTCGTAGCCCA
>DNAD01000083.1:3079-4223 GCA_003484785.1 Lachnospiraceae bacterium | reverse complement strand
ATGAGATACTGGCACGGAAGCGCGGGATTAGTGCGGATATTCTCGATTTTCGGGAATATCCGCGCACTGTATATCCTTAATGGCTTCATAATCCTTCTTTTGATCATCCTCCTCCTTTTTCTTATGATCAGGCACAAAATGGCCGCTCCGGCAGCGGCGGTCTGCATTGGCGCGGTCATGATCTCGATCTGGTTTGTTCCGTTTTCGCTTGAATACACCTGGACCGTGATGCTGGCATTGATCTTTTCGGTTGCGGCGCTTCAGATAAGCATAAAAAAACCGGACAGGCCTTTGTATGGGCTCTTCCTGTTCTCGGGAATGCTTACCTGCTATATGGATTTCCTTACCACGGAGACTCTGACTCTGACTCTGCCGTTACTTATCCTGCTGTACAGGGAGCATGGGGAACAGAAAGAAAATTACAAAAGAACAGCCGGCCGCTCAGTGATCTGGGCAGTCGGCTTTATCATGACATGGATTTCAAAATGGGTTATGGCATCCGTTGTTCTTAAGGAAAACGCCATGCCTTACGTTACGGAGCATGTTGAGGAACGCCTCGGCGGCAATATAGGGATATCTCTTCCCGGGTACCTTCTCGGCGCCGTATGGAGAAACCTGAGCTGCCTTTTTCCCTTCGGATACGGCCCGGCCGGGCTTATGGCAGGGCTGGCGCTGCTCATTTTTGCCGCATATCGGCTGTATGTATACAAGGTTTCCGGCTGGGACAGAAAATATCTTACGGCGTTGGCTGCCATCGCAGTGATTCCCTTTATAAGGTTCCTTGTGCTCCATAATCACAGCTATCTCCATTATTTCTTTACGTACCGCGCGCTGATGGGCACCGTGACGGCGGCAGTCCTTGTCATTTGGGAGATAAACAGGCCTTCAGGTGTATGACCCAGCTTCCCAGCACACTGCCTTTTTTGCCGTAAGCGGTGATCCTTAATGTACCCGGTTTCCTGCCCTTAACGGTAATCTTCCTCCCCTTTATCCTGATCTTGGCGATACTCTTATCGGAGACCGATACTTCTGCGACCCTCTTTCCGACCCTGATCTTTTTCTTCTTACCTACTTTAAAATACTTATCAGGGTTGACGCTGAATTTCTCAACCGTCACCTTTGCCGCGGGCTTAGCTTCAGCAGC
>DNAD01000083.1:1473-2897 GCA_003484785.1 Lachnospiraceae bacterium | reverse complement strand
GGGCTCTTCTTTCTTTGGCTCCTTTGCTATCGGGCTCTCCGGCAAAATATCCACACTATCATCCGTCAGCTCTTCGACCGTACAGCCAAGGAGCTGTGCCAGCGCCTCTACAGTACTCTTGCTGCGCGGCTTCCTTACATTCTTTTCATAATAGGCCACAGCATTTTCCGATACTCCTATGCTCTGCGCAACCTCACTGACGGACAATCCCTTCTGTTTTCTTAAAATCTCCAGCTTATCTCCGAATTTCATTATTTGTACCTTTAACCTTTCCTTTAAACTGTATCCTATTTCCCATAATGCATCTTCGCAGATAACAGAAAGTCATTATCATTTCCGATGCTTATTTTACCCCATTCTTCCTCTGTTCCGGGATAAAATACATTTTTAAGCTTGATGCACTGCGAAAACGTTCCCTCCCCGATGGAGGTTAAACTGACCGGAAGAGAGATCTTATTAAGCTTGCAGTCATAAAAGACAGCATATCCATTTATTTGTGCTATCCCTTCTCCTATCTTTACACTCTGAAGCTTGGAGCAGCTTGCAAAAGCATAACTGTCTATATCATCTACCGAGCCGTTCGGAAGCTTCAGTTTTTTAAAGCCGCAGCCGGAAAAGGCTTCATAGCCTATTTTGATATGACTATCCTTTGGAAACTTAACCTTTGCAAGCTTTGCGCAGTTTGAAAAAGCATAATCGCCGATAACTTTGATGTTCTTTGGAAGCTTTACCTTTTTTAAACCGCAGCCGGAAAAGGTTTCGGATCCTATCCCGGTCAGACCGCCGGGCAGATTTATGCTTTTAAGCCCGGCGCAGGTCATAAAGGCTCCGTCACCGAGCTCTGTAAGGCCTGAAGGAAGCTTTATTTTTGTCAGCCGGGAATCGGCGAACGCATAATCTCCTATCTTCCTTAAGCTGTCAGGCAGGGATACAGATTTTAGATCACAGCCATAAAAGGCATTGCATCCTATCGATGTGACCCCCTCTGAGATGGTCAGCGATACCTTGTCTTCGATAATGCTTTGCCAGGGCGCAGTGTTTTCATTTACGCCCGTGCTTTTCGGCGCATCGTAATCGTACATTTCTCCGCTTCCCGATATTATAAGCTTATGCTTTGAAGGATCATACTCCCAGTTAAGCTTATCTCCACAGGCTCCGGAAGCATTGAGCTCTGTCGATTCATCTGTTTTTACGGGAACATTATCGGAAAGGATCTGTTCTGCTCTCTGAATTGTATAGCCTTCGGCAGGGCCCGGTATATCTGCTTTGACAGCAGAAGGAGATATTATCAGGCCCGTAAGTGCCAGGGTAAGAATAATTTTGTTTAACCGTCCCATGGTATCCTTCCTTTCTGTATTTCCTTAGCTCACATAATATCACAGAACAGAACATTTCTCCAGTAAAAGTAAAGCGTTACTATTCAC
>DNAD01000083.1:0-1390 GCA_003484785.1 Lachnospiraceae bacterium | reverse complement strand
ATTCACGGGTCACCGGATCATTTCAAAATCATAAGAACAGTCGTTCAGCATATTGTATATCCTGTATTTTTGTGCTACAATATGTAGTGCGTTCCCCTTTCAAAGAACGAATCCGTAATCCCCGTCAGAGCCCTCTTTCTCCTGGTGGGGATTATTTCGTTGTATTTATGATAAAGACGCCAAAGGTCACGTGTCACTTTTGGCGTCTTTATCATGTTTATGGGTAACTTTACTCATTGCCCCGCCATTAAGGACAACTTTCGGTAAACCAACCCGAACTGATGGTTTACCTTTTTTGCAAAATTGGACTACAATGTATTTATGAAAAAATAACTTCTAAAGGAGAAAAATAAAATAATGGCAGAAGTAATCATAATCCCGCAGCAGGGATCATCCTCTGAAAAGGAGCGCACAACCAGGGTGGCAGCCTATTGCAGGGTAAGCTCCCTTCCTCAGGAGGAGTCTTACGATTCGCAGGTACAGCATTTTACCAGTACCATCAGTGCCCACCCCGACTGGGCTCTCGTAAAGGTCTACGGTGATGAGGGCGTGACCGGGCTGAATACGATAAAAAGAAAGGGCTTCAAACAGATGCTGAAGGATGGCAAAGCCGGAAAGTTCGATCTGCTTCTGGTAAAATCCATCTCCCGCCTGGGACGCAATACCGTAGATCTTCTGCAGTCCGTCCGGGAGTTACGTTCCGCCGGAGTTACCTGTTTCTTTGAGAAGGAGAGCATAAGGACTGACGCATCCGCCGGAGAATTAATGATAACGCTGCTTTCAGCTTTTGCGCAGATGGAGAGCGAATCCATAAGCCAGAACGTTCGTATCGGATTGAACTATAAGATGCAGAGAGGTGAATGGTCCGTGGCCTACAGCAACTAATATAAAGCTGTACATTTTCTACATGGCTATCTCCTTTTTTTCAGGCTATTTTATCAGCTTTCTGCCAACAAAGATCACAATACATGCTCCGACTACCGATGTAATAATTGTTCCGATGGTACCGGATGCTTCAAACCCTATTAAACTGAACAGAAAACTTCCGACAAAACCGCCAACGAGCCCTAATACAATATTCTTGATCAATCCGCCTTTATTGTTCATGATCTTTCCGGCAATCCATCCGGACAGTGCACCTATGATAATTCCGATTAAAAAATCCATGGTTTATTATCCTTTCCAATACGCTTAATTAAGCGCCTCATAGCTTCTTTTTCGTTCCTGTTTATCTCATCTGGCCGGCAAGACCGAAAACCCCGGGATCGATTTCTTTATGTATTTTAGCATTGAAAATTTTAAGTAATTGTGCGGTGTACCAGAAATCCTACTTGCGCTCGGCAACGATATCTAAAAGGTAGCCGGGGGTAAAGTACTTGTCCATGAACTG
>DNAD01000250.1 GCA_003484785.1 Lachnospiraceae bacterium | reverse complement strand
ATGTTGTTCGAGCTTATCAAAGAAGGCATATAGTCATACTGGTCAATGTAAAGCCCGGTTTGGTCGAAAGAGCGGTCTGTCAGATCAAATTCAAAGGTTTCCAGAGAATAATAGGAATGATCATAATAGGAAAGATAGAAATATCCGTCTTTTCCATAGTCTTTACCCCAGCTGTTCTTTACGATCCAGGCACCGTCTCCGGGAGGAGGGGTAAGGAGGTTGTCTTTGGAAAAGGTATCATCCCAGCCGACAATGCAAACCAGATGATTTGGGGATGGATAAAGGCTGTCATCATACTGTCCCCAGGTTTCCGTATTCATATGGGAATTCTTCTGCGGCCTGCCGGGCATTGATTGATCTGCCGCATAAAAATCGCATACGCCGCGTCCTTTATAGAGTTCCTGTTTGATGAGCGAGGTAGCGTTTTCGTTATAACCCGCATATTTTAGTCTGTTTCCATCAATTTCATATGAAACAGGCAGAGGAAGAAGATTCCCGTTCTTCAGCTGGAAGTTATACCAGGCACGGGTGGTTGACGGTAGTCCCCAGCTTTCCCTTGTAATATTACCAATTTCACTCCAACTCGTAACAAGATTCCCATCCTTATCCTTAAATTCATACGGGCAGAGCGCTTCATAGAGAGGCCCCACTCCTGAAGCGTATACACTGGTTGCAATAATACCTGTTCCGCCATTGTCATACACATCTAATGCATTTTCTTCCTTGAACAGAGCGAAACCTTCCCCTGCCTGCGAATGCGCGGGATCCCCTCCCTCGGGAACAGTATGATAGGCCCAATAAGCCAGATGCTTTTCCGACAGATCCAGGTCATAACCTGCCTTTTCTCTGAATTCATCTACTGTCATACCAATGTCCGTAAGAATTCCGGTCTCCGCTGCTGCGGTGGAGCCAAACGCCCAACAGGTACCGAAGGGGTCCTGGTTTTTTACCTCCGTAACAACTCCGGCATCCCTAAGATCAAATTTCGCCGGCAGGCTGCCCATTTTATCTATCTCTTCGAGCTGATCATCGGTGGTCAATAAACTTGCGGCTTTAGTACTGGCAACCATGCTGACTTCGACATCGGCATCCTTTACCGGTGCTCCGAATACCGGCACCGTAGCCGTCGGCATACATAAGACCGCAGCCAGCGCTAATGACAATAGATTCTTCATTCTCTTCTTCATCCTTTTCCTCCCACAATTATTAATTAAATTTATACCGGAAATCAACCGGGCATAGCTACACTTTTTCCCCTGCTGTTACACTAAGCTGCTTGCAGTGTTGCATATCCATTAGTCGTTGTCAATATGGTGATCTAAAACAACCTCAAATTTGTCTGCTATGACTTATTCGGTTTTCTATTATGCGCCGATGCTTAAAAACCAATTCAGTATACATACTTACCGGAAAACAATATGATAAAGTGATGGCATATGTGGGTAAAACAGATACAGATACTATAATAAGAATGATCTTTCTTTCAGTATTTGTGAGTTGTTGGGTAGTCCCGTTCGATTCCCGCGTGTCTCACTCAAAACAGGAAAAGCGTTGAAACCACCGGGTTTCAACGCTTTTTATTCTTTACTTGATTCCTGCCCGATATCTGAATATGCATCTTGAGCAGACCCTCCATCAGAGTAAAAACTCCTGCGATTGAACCTGCTGATATTCCTTCAGGTTTTGAGGCAGAAATCGGGATAGAGAGAGATTTTACATTATAATAGTTTTCCCCCAAAATGACTTATTTAATCCTGAAGGTCACAACCTGGGTGCCCTTGTAGGGGCTTGCCTCCCGGCCCGTCAGTATCATGGTCATCTTTCCCGGTACATCATTATTATAGTAATACACACTCAGATCCTCATCCAGAAGCGTTCCGTCATAGGAAGCGGCGGAATTTACATAGCCATGCGGCTTGATGATCTTATAGTCCTTCCCGATCCTCGGTTCCACAGGCTCATCGCCGAGCTTAAGGACCTTCGCCTTCTTTTTGATCTTCAGCTGTTCGACGATATTCTTCTTCTGTACATAGATATTTAAGTAGGCCTCGCCGTTATAGTTCGGACTCCTGCTCGTAATGACCGCATAGTATTGTCCTTCTGCCTTAACGGATCCGACTTCGTTCCACTGACTGTCCAGATATGTGATCTTAAAGTCCTTTTTATTCATTTTCGTGACTTCGCCGAAGAGATCCCACAGAAGAAACGGCACCGGTGTCTTCGCCTTGCCGTCATATTTTACGCCGACATCCAGGCCTATGAGCTGAGTGCCAAGGCGGGCCGGGTAAATATCAAATTCTCCCGATGCATCCGGTCTGCCCTTAAACTTGCCCTTCAGAGCCGCTGTAACGGTCGCTTTTCCCGCATTCACATTATTCCTGTAAGCAAGGGTATAATCCTCGCCCCCGGTAAGTTTTCTGATCCCGTCGTATACCAGAGCGTCCTGCTCGTTCGCCATACCCGAGTAGACAACCGGGTACAGTCCTCCGATCCAGGGCTTCGAAAGATACCCCTGCTCTGCGAATTCCTTCAGCGTCATCCTGCCGTTCAGCGCTTCGGTAATCTCTGCCCTGACCATATCAGAGCTTCTCCCGTAAGCCTCATACAATGCATCCGTTACCGCCCTGGCCGCACCGGGTTCTACCGTAACCTCACAGCTTGCTTCCGTCAGCCCGTTGGAAACCGTCACTCTAGCCGTTCCTTCCTTACGCCCTAAAAGCATCCCGCCATCATTCACATACACGACCGTGTCATCGCTGCTTTTGAACTCAGGCCAGGTTTCATAATATTCTCCGTTCCAGGTACATTTATAGTTCAGATAATAGCTCTCGCCCACATCCAGCGTCACCTTATCCCTGTTCAGGGTCAGATTCGCAAGATCATAGGTCTCCCGCAGCCTGTCGGTAACCGGGGTCCCGTACCGATCCAGAGCCACCGCCTTCAGAACAGCAGCTCTGTCGATCGTGATCGGTCCGTCGTAAACAGTGGAATCCAGGTCAGGCTCCTTGTTATTCAATGTATAATAGATTTGTGAGCCCGCCGGAGCGCCCGAGATCGTGACGTTAACGCCTTCCTTATAATTACCGCCCTCCGGAGACGCCTTCAACTCTCCCATACCCTCCAGAAGGTTCGAGAAAACACAGGTCTGAGCCGGACTGGCAACACCCCCGCTCGAATAGACCGCGCCCCTCGGAAGCACCAGAACGCCCCTGGTATACCTCAGGGAGTCCACCATGATCTCCACATAATTCGTGTGCTTGGTATACAGGGAAGGCATACTTATTTTACATCCAGTTCCCCATGGCTCCTCCTGATTACAGGAGTCTGTTTTCGCATCATAGTCGTAAACGGACGCCAGTCCTGTACCGATATTCACCGGCTGATCGAAGGTGGCCCTCAGAACATCCGCCCCTTCTGCGTTTACGGAAACGGATACATCCTTTATCATCGG
>DNAD01000128.1 GCA_003484785.1 Lachnospiraceae bacterium | reverse complement strand
GCACGATTTGTTTTCAAGTTACCATTCACGGGTCATGGAGAAATTGGCAGGCGCTGTTGGGAGCTTGCTCACAAACAGCACATGCCAGTTTCTCCATGAAACCGGGAAGCGGTCACCCCACCCACATTCGCAAAACAAGTCTGCTTCAGCAGACTGAAGAGTGCGTAAGCACGGGTTTTGCGAATGGGGGTAGGGTGACCCGTGAATGGTAAAGTTCCAACAAATCGGCGCAGAGAGGAATATTCCATGGCTAAGAAGCAGAAGGAGCTGAATAATAAGGAGCTGGGCATGTTTTTCGACCAGTTTGCCATGACCCTGGACGCCGGTCTCAATCACACCGACGGGATCCAGATCATGCTGGAGGATGCTGTCAGCACCGAAGGAAAAAACATCCTGGCGGTAATGCTGGAGACTCTTCACGAGGGAAAACCGCTTTCCAAGGCCTTCGAAAGCGCCGGGGTCTTTCCCAAATATGCTCTCGACATGATAGCAATAGGTGAGCGAAGCGGTAAAACCGACGACGTGGCCCATTCTCTTGCCGACTACTATGACAGAGAAGAGAACATCGCACAGGGGATAAAAAACGCTGTTACTTATCCTCTTCTGATAATATTTATGATGTTCATCGTCATCCTTGTTCTTATTATAAAGGTGCTCCCTGTATTCAACCAGGTATTCATTCAGCTGGGCTCCGAAATGAGCGGCTTCTCAAGGGGGCTCTTAAACCTCGGAAATGCCATAAGCAGATACTCTCTTGTTCTGATGGCTCTCCTGCTGATCATCATTGCTCTGTATTTCATCTTTTCAAAGACAGATTCCGGTAAAAAGGCCTTCGGTCGGTTTCTGCAAAAGTTTCCTCTTACAAAGGGCTTCTATAATAAGATAGCCGCAGGGCGCTTCGCCAGCAGCATGGCGCTTACCATGAACACCAACCTCGGGCCTGATGAGAGCCTTCAGATGGTTGAAAAGATAGTCGACAACAAAGAGGTGGAATTAAAGATAGGCGAATGCCGCAAAATGATCAGAGGCGGTCTTTCCTTTACAGATGCCCTCGTGGACAGCCAGATCTTTAACAATCTCTACTCCAGGATGATCTCCGTGGGAGGAAAATCCGGAGCGGTTGACAAGGCCCTCGCAAAGATAGCCAAAAATTACGAATCAGAAATAGATGACAGGATAGGAAACATAATTTCCATTCTGGAGCCGACCCTCGTTATAGTTTTTTCGATCATCGTCTGCCTGATACTCCTTTCGGTCATGATGCCCCTTATGAGCATTATGTCCAGTATCGGGTAGTAAGGAAATGGATCATTCCTTCCGGTCTGAAAAGCAGACCGGTTCGGCATAACAATACTGAGAATATGAAAAACAGATTTAACAGACCCGATCCTCTCAAAAGAATATTCAACGGGCAGACTCTTTCGATCCTGGTGTTTGCACTGGTGATCGCCGTCTTTATTATCGGTATAAACTCTGTATCAAACAGCACTCTTACCGATGACAGAAGCCTGCTTGAGAAGGCCGTTACCAAGGATATCGTCCACTGCTATGCCGTAGAGGGCGTGTATCCGCCGTCCCTGAGCTATATCGAGGAACACTACGGCCTTACCTATGACCATAGCAAATATATAGTAAGCTACGAATCCATCGGGTCGAACATCATGCCCAGTGTAATGATAATCGAAAAGTATACGGAATAGCGCACAATTTGCTTACAGCAAATTGGCGCAAAGGAAATTGTTCGGTCTGATATCAGACCGAACCGGCATGATCTGAAGATCATGCCGAAGCACACAATTTGCCTATGGCAAATTGGCGCATAGGAGGTATGGCTTGAATTTCAGAAGACGCGGAAGATCCATAGTCGACATGCTCTTCATACTGGCGCTTTTTGCGGTGTTCATGATATCCGCTCTTTTTATTGTACTCTTTGGCGCACGTATCTATAAAAAGGTCGTTGCCGATGCCGATACCAATTACAACGCCCGTACCTCCATCGCCTATATAAGCGAAAAGATCAGGCAGCACGATTCTGAGGATGGCGTTTCGGTTGTTTTTGACGGCGACAGGCCGGTTCTCAGGCTTACCGAGACCTACAACGACCAAAGCTATTATACCTACCTGTATGAGTCGAACGGTTCTCTGAAGGAGCTGACCACCCCTGCCGAATACGACCCGATCTATTCCGCCGGACAGAGCATTCTGGAGGTTAATTCCTTTAACATCGAGCAGATAAACGACTCGCTCTACAGATTCATGATAAAGGATGTGGATGATAACAGCATAGATTTCTATGTTGCTCACTACAGCAGGGCGGAATACAAATGAAGAGGAAAAATGCCGGAACCTCCCTGTTCCTGATGGAAATGATAATAATAGTCCTGTTTTTCTCGGTGGCAAGCGCGGTATGTGTACAGGCCTTCGTAAACGCCCACCTTCTCGACCGGCAGACCAGGGAATTAAATCACGCAGTGATCATTGCCCAGGGCTTTGCCGACGTGGTAAGAGGAACAGACGGCAGCATTGAGAGCATCCTTAAAGCCTACCCCATGGCAGTGGAGAGCGGAGAGCTTGAGCTCACTGCCTACTATGATAAGGATTTCGAGCCCTGCAGCGCGCAGGATGAAAGCGCCTATATTGCAAGCCTTGAGCTTAAGCCCGAAAAAAAGCTTCAGACTGTCACCGTATCTGTCAGGATCCTGGAAGACGACTCCGAGATCTATACGCTGACGGCCTCCAAATACACGGGCACTACGGAATAAATTTTATTATGTAAATGATCCGGTCTTAAAAAGCAGACCGGATCGGAACGATCCAAAGATCGTTCCTAAGCGCACGATTTGCGTTGCAAATCGGCGCAGAGGAAATGATCCGGTCTAAAAAAGCAGACGGATCGGAACGATCCAAGGATCGTTCCTAAGCGCACGATTTGCGTTGCAAATCGGCGCAGAGGTATCATAAATGGGAAAAAAGAATACGGGTGGAATGAATATAGGCACCTCCTCGGTCCTGGTGGCCTTCGTTCTACTGTGTCTGGTGACCTTCGCGGGGCTTTCCTTCTTAAGCGCCAACTCCGATTACAGGCTGAGCCGCCAGACCGCCGACAAGACAACCGAATATTATAAAGCGGGACTTGAAGCCGACAGGCGCCTGGCTGAGCTTGACGGCATCTTTTCAAGCTATGCGGCCGCGGCCTCCGAGTCCTCCTATTACAGGGAGCTTGAGGATCGATTCGCAGACAGCCTTGATTACACCTGGAAGAATGATGAGACAAACGGTGTCCGTACTCTCTCCTTCCTGGTAAATATAAATGAACGCCAGGATCTGAACGTGGTGCTCAGTATACTGTACCCCTCCTCCGCTGATGAAAGGTGCTTTGACATACAGAGCTACTCTGTGGTCGTAAACTCAAGCTGGCAGGATGAGCTGCGGGATGAGATAGAAGAAAACGGACTGATGTTTGATTAAACCGAAACAGGAGAAAGAAATGCAGGATGTAGTAGAGACTTTAGCCAAGATAACCAAGGAAGGACAGGCCTCGGATATTTTCATCGTAGCCGGCCGTCAGCTGTCCTATAAGGCAAACGGCGCGATATATACCGAGGGCGAGGAAAGGCTCATGCCGGCTGCCACCTCAGAGCTTATCACCGCCATCTATGACCTTGCGGGGCACCGGAGCATGGACAGGCTTGTAAATACCGGGGATGATGATTTTTCCTTTGCCTTAAGGGGCGTTGCCAGGTTCAGGATGTCCGCCTTTAAACAGAGGGGTTCCCTTTCCGCTGTCATCAGGGTCATTAATTTCAACATCCCGGATCCCAACGATCTGGGAATACCTGAAAGCATTATACACCTGGCCGACCGCAAAAAGGGGCTTGTTCTGGTGACCGGTCCGGCCGGAAGCGGCAAGTCCACTACCCTGGCCTGTATGGTGGATCACATCAATTCTACCAGACAGGCTCATATCATTACCCTTGAGGATCCTCTGGAGTACCTCCATGTCCACAAAAAGAGCATTGTAAGCCAGAGGGAGATCATCTCGGATACCGACAGTTATCTGACCGCCTTAAGAGCCTCTCTCCGTCAAAGCCCTGACGTTATACTGCTTGGAGAGATGCGTGACTCGGAAACCATCAGTGTCGCCATGACCGCGGCTGAGACCGGGCACCTCGTTCTCTCAACCCTTCACACCATCGGGGCTGCCAATACCATTGAAAGGATAATAGACTCCTTCCCGCCCAACCAGCAGCATCAGATCTACATCCAGCTGTCAATGGTGCTCCAGGCGGTGGTATCCCAGCAGCTGCTTCCCTCTGAGCAGGGAACGGTGGTTCCTGCCTTTGAGATAATGACTCTCAATCCTGCCATCAGAACCAATATAAGGGATCAGAAGATCCAGAGCATTGATTCCATCATAGATACCTCCTCCCAGGAGGGAATGATCTCGATGAACACCAGTCTCCTAAACCTCTACAACGATGGTATCATCAGTGAAAAGACCGCCTATTCCTATACAACGAATCCCGAGAACCTGGGCAATAAGATCTATTATCTGGGAAAGAGGAAAAACATGGAGGACGATGCACCGGGCGGTTTGAATCCGGCTTCCGGAAAGAAGGCCAGGGACAAGGCTGATAAAAAAGGGAAAAAGGCAGTATCAAAGGATGCCCTGAGCAACCTTGTTTCCGCCCCGAGCAATGACGACGCGGCATATTCCTCAAAATGGGAGGACAGTTCCGATGACTGGGGTGACTGGGGTGATGACGAAAAGAGCCCGGCAAAGGCTTCTCCTGCGCCCCTAAAGGCAAAAGGGAGCAAGGTTTCCGAGCACGGTGATACAAAGAAGCACGGACTGTTCGGAAAGAAAAAATGATCGCCGCAATCTTACCCTGATCGCGCGCTATAAACAATAAGAGCAGGCATAGAAAAGCCGGGGCATAAACCCCGGCTTTCGCTAACGTAAAATTCTTTTTTATTCTGCATCCTCTGCGATCTCTTCGGTCTCATCGATCTCGCTGACCGCCTCATCGCCCTCGTCATACATATCGTCTTCGGGATAATCATCCTCAGGATATTCATCCTCGGGAGTGGTGCCGTACTCATCTGCTATACTCGTATCCAGTACAACATCACGGTACCTTCTCATACCGGTTCCGGCAGGGATCGGCTTACCGATGATAACGTTTTCCTTAAGACCGATAAGAGGATCGACCTTACCCTTTATGGCCGCTTCGGTCAGAACCTTCGTGGTCTCCTGGAAGGATGCGGCGGAGAGGAAGGAATTGGTGGCAAGCGCTGCCTTGGTGATACCGAGCATAATGCGCTTTCCGTCCGCAGGCTTCTTGCCTTCCGCTATAAGCCGCTCATTCATGTCCTCATACTCCAGCAGATCCACCAGCGCGCCCGGCATATATTCCGAATCACCGTTCTCCTCGATACGGATCTTCTTAAGCATCTGACGGACTATGACCTCAATATGCTTATCATTGATATCAACACCCTGAAGCCTGTAAACCTTCTGAACCTCGCTTATCATATAATCCTGAACCGAATCGATCCCCTTTATCTTAAGGATATCATGAGGATTTACCGAACCGTCTGTCAGAGGATCTCCGGCAGCGATCTCTACGCCCCCCGGATTATCGGTTATCAGGGCGGTTATCCTCGAACCGAAGGGGATAAGATATCTCTTGATCTCTCCGGTCTCGGCATTTGTGACAACTACCTCTTTCTTCTTTCTGGTATCCTCAACCACCGCGGTTCCGGCGATCTCGGAGATTATTGCAAGTCCCTTGGGCTTTCTTGCCTCAAAGAGCTCCTCTACTCTGGGAAGACCCTGAGTAATGTCATCACCCGCAACGCCTCCGGTATGGAAGGTTCTCATGGT
>DNAD01000229.1:5248-17005 GCA_003484785.1 Lachnospiraceae bacterium | reverse complement strand
AAAGGCTGTGAATAGTAACAAATAAGAACATGATAAGCCCGAAGGCGGAAATAACAGCCCCCGGCACAGTCCCGCGGGGGATATACCGCATTTCGACCCTGTGAGCGCCCTTCGGAAGCTCTGCTCCCAGAAGCATCCCCATTACCTTTACGGGTTCTGTCCTCTTTCCGTCAATTTTAATATGCCAGCAGTCATCGTAAGGTAAAGTCAGGATAACGGTCCGGTCTTCTTTTGTATCCGTATCGAAGGAAAGCCTGGAGCTTGAGATCTCTTCCACGGCCCCGATCTCAGCGTTAAGGCTTTCCGCGGTCTTTGCCCAGCGTCTCAGAGCATCCTCATCCTCATAATAGAAGCATGGTTCCGAGATCGTAAGCTCATCCTCCAAAAGCTTCATTTTTATCGTAAGCACGTCTCCCTTTTTATAACGTCCGGCGCAGAGTACGTTCCAGTGATTTTCGGTAAAATAAAGGCCTGCGGAGTTACCGTTTACAAAGACCTCTCCCCCCTGTCTGCCCGGTGCGGAAAAATAGAAATACAGAGGCTTTTCCTCGGTAATCTGTATATTATAAACAATATACGCCTCTTCATCCGTTCTTATGTATCTACCCTCATCCTCCCTTCGGACGTTTTCCGTATCCGTCTCAAAGCGGGCCTTAATATAGATCGGCGAATCCTTATACCACAAGCCCGCCAGCTTATTCTGAAGCTCAAAGGTATTGTCCTCATCGGGCAAAGCCCCCTCAAGCCCTCCGGGATCGGCAAAGGCTATGGGAAGTGCGGTATCGTTATGATAGACATGGTATTTCCCCACATAGGGCATATGCTCATAGGGCTTTTCAACGGTGTCAAACCTGGAGATATAATATTTAACTCCGAAAAGGGAATCCACAAAGGAGGTGCTTCCGCCGTTATAGTAGGTATAATAGACCGTCTTGCAGAAGCCGAAATTTATCAGCCAGTCAAGTATCTCATCCTTTTCGCAGGAGCTGTCGTGGGATAATCCGATATAATCAAAAAGCGCCGGATCATTGACCGCCCTGTCAAAATCCTTTTCTATCCTGTAAAAGTGCGTATCCTCTTTCTTGATATAATCCACCGCAGATCCGATATCCCTGTAATCCTGCTTAAAATCGGCAAGAAGCGGAAGGCTCCCGTCATAGGAATTAAGGCTTAGATAGGATACTTTGGCGTTATAGAGCATGTCTGAGGCAGAAACCAGGGCAAGCAGGACGCATCCCGCTGTTATCATAAAGCTTTGTCCTCGCGGTACTGTATCGCTCTTTGCCTTACGGGAGATCATGAGAGCACCTGCAAATATGGCCCCCGTAAGGATAAGATTTATGCCAAGCCTTATCCGGTCCAGATATGCGTTTTTCGTAACAGTAAGCCAGCCCATGTAAAGGATCAGGACAAGCGCCGGAAGGATCACAGTCTTAAAGCTCCTCCTGTCCTCATCTGCGGTATAAAACACCGCGCAGAACCCCTTATAGCCCGCCGCTGTTATGATGAGGCTCAGGTAATAGGAATATCTCCAGTAAAAGCCCTCGGGATTGTTAAACCCGTGCCATACCGCATCAAAGAGATTTATCCACATGCTTACGATTATGACTCCCGCCATGAAAAGAACGGACAGCTTCTCTCTTATGCCGTATTTATCGGACAGTAGATATACAAGAAAGAAAAACAGGGCGGCAACCGAGCAGTAGATAAGCGGTCTTAAATCGTTGCGCGAAGTTCCGCTGAAGAGGCCGGCAAAAACCTGGTTCAGCGGAAACCTCCTGTAAAAACCGTAATCAGCGGTATCCGTCGTCTTTTCACCTATGAGCGAAAGGCCGGTTCTCACAAGGAAAAAACCGTCCAGGAAAAGCACCGTTATGCCCGAGGTCACAAACCTGAGAGTCCTCTTAACATAGCCCGTATCCGCTATTATCCGTGAAATAAACAAAAAGGTGAGGAAAATAACGAGCATGAAGCCCATGTGAAAGTTGATGTAGATAAACAGCGCGGTAAGAAGCACATAGGCAGCACCATACCTGCTGTCATCCATATATTGAAGGAAAAAGTATATCACAAGCGGAAGTATCGCCAGGGCGCCGAAATAGATGGTCAGCACCAGATAGCCGAAAAAGAAGCCGCAAAAGGCATAGGCCGTGGAAAAAATAAGAGACATAAAGGAGGTCTTATATCTGCTGTTTAAAAGCACGGACATGGAAAGCCCGGCTATGGACAGCTGCAGAGCATATACAAGCTGAATCCCCTCCGCTATCCTTTCTCCCGGGAAGAAGAACAGCACAAACAGCAGCGGATCATGAAGCTGAAAAGCCGCAAGCCCCGGAAAATCGCCGCCCAGGGTTTTTGCGAGCATATACGAAAAGTCGTTTTTGGATCTGAAGATATTAATGAAATAGGCATAGAAATTGACAAATTCAAGATCCATATCCCCTGTCAGGATGGAGCATTCTCCAAAGGGATATACTCCGCAGAGAGCCCAGAAGATCTGTACCATGACAAACGGTATAAGAAACGCCAGAAAAAAGATGACCACCCTTCTGTTGAGCATTCCTGTTTTTTTCATTGTGCTTTCGCCCTTTCTGCCTTTTTGTATTATCCATTCCGGTAAAGCTTTTCGTAAAGCTCCTCTGCCCCCTCAAGCCGGCTGTAGCAGTCGATGGTATAGATCACTTCCTCATCGAGTTTTCTGTAGTAGTAACCGCTGGACAGACAAAGGCAGCGCCCGTTAAGATCAAATACGGGACAACCGCTCTGCCCCTCCCTGCTGACCCTTCTGAAAGCCAGATAATTGTCATCATCGTAATAGCCGTCCGTCAGATACGAAGGATCAAAGCCCTCAAATTCCGTATCGGTCACCAGAGTTTCCTTACCGTACCAGTACGCCGAGTAGAGAAAGGCATCTCCCCCCTCCTTTAACAGGCCGTAGTACTCAGGGTCAAAGTTTATCTCCTTAAGGGTCATAAGCACCTCAAGAGGGATATCTTCGGTCCTTACCCGAAACATCGAAAGATCGCTTCGGGTATCATCGGGGAAAACAGGATCACAGACCACATCAGTCCGGCTCCCGTCATAGAAGGTAAGCCGGCAGGATGCACCCTTCAGAGTATTAAGGACATGGCCGGCGCTCAGTAAATATACAAAATCAGGCGTTATTTTATATACACAGCCGCTGCCCGTATAGTAATTCCATTCTGAGTTGGGGGCATCAAAATCGGCATAGAGATTAACCGAGGTGGTCTTTACCAGCTCAAGAGCCCTTTCCCTGTCCGGCGCTTCAAGCGGATGATATTCAAAATAACCTGCGTCCGTGAGTATGCCAAGCTTCTTAAGGCTCTCCTTAATATCGCCCTTTCGGTATTCCTCGATTATCAGGTAGTATATGGCTTCCAGATAGCGCGTATGGCTGTCCCTGTAATCCCCGAGGGCAGAAAACATTCCGGCCGCCCGCTCGTAGTTCCGGCTTTCAAGGTACTTAAGCGCAGTCCTGTGATCGCTCTCCTTTAATAAGCGTTTTGAATCCCTGTAGCCGGTCTCTGACAGCGTAAGATAGATCTCTGCCGCCTCCTCATTTTGGCCGTCCCTTAAAAGAGCCCTTCCCTTTTTATATAAGGTTTCGGTGGCAAGCTCTGCGCTGTCCCTGTAATAAGGGATACGCCCGTAATCTCTTATGGCGCCGTCAAAATCTCCGCTTTCCGCTTTGATCCCGGCCCGCTCGTAAACCATAAAGGGGTAAAAAAGGCCTATTGAAAAAATCCCTGCCGCAAACATAAAAAGCGCCAGGGATATTGCTATTCGAAGATCTGTAATGCTCAGCCTGTCGGAGGCAAGATCCTCGTATTTATTGTAGAAATCGTATATAAAAGCATTCTGCGGCAGCATTTTTCAGGATCGGGAAACAAAGAGCTTATCCCTGATTACTCCCTTTGGATCTTTTATGAGCAGTATGACCACCCAGATTATCAGGGCAAACGCCACCACCGAGAACCCAAGGAAGGTATCGTTGAGCATATCCTCTGCAGAGGGAGAAAAGTACGAAGCGCCGAGCTCCATATATTCCGCAACGGCGTCACACAACCACATTATCGATGCTCCCCAGAACATAAAGCACAGCGTTCCGAGCCTTAAGGAATAATCCGGTGCCTTCTTATACCAGAGCACTGTACTGAAAACAGCTGCAAAAACAGAGATCAGTAAGGTCACATTAATCCCTCCCTTTATTTGTCGAAGTCATCCTTTGTTATTGCCTTTGCCGGCTCAGCCTTAAACTGTGAAACCGCCTTTTTCTCCATGGCGTTTGAAACGAGCACCATTCCGCCCCATACGGCAGTTATCAGAAGGGCCATGGAAACACCTACCGTGCCCATCTCGTTAAGCATCTCAGCCCTGTCGGCGGGATCTCCCATCGCAGTAAGGAACGGGAAGAAAGCAGTCACCTCTCCGTGCCAGATATGCTCGAAGGCCAGCAATACCGAACCTCCGGCAAGCAGCTTTGTAAGCCATTTCAATTTATCTGAAAACGGTATCCGGTGAGCCTCGTCGTATACCTTTACCTCCGTACCGTTAAGATTTTCGATCTCATGAGCCTCATCATGACTGACCTTCTTTGTAATGGCAGCCGAAACAACCGCTTCTGCGGCAGGTACCAAAAAACAAGCCATAGTTTACACCTCCTTAATGAGTGAAAAGCCGCTCTTTACCTGAGAAACAACCGGCTATATCAGCCTTTGCTCAGAACTCCCCGGCTCTGTATACACTAAAAGTATATAATATACAATAAATCATGTCAATATTTGTATGCCTTTAGTTACTATTCACAGCCTTTTGGGCTGTGAATAGTAACTGCCTTTATACTGTAACAAGCCCTTCATCCTTCATGCACTGGAGGGATTTGAGGATCCCGAGCTTGGCGTGTGCCCAGGTGAGGCCTCCCTGAAAGAATACCGTATAGGGCTCTCTCAAGGGGCCGTCAGCCGAAAGCTCTATGGAGGAGCCGGATACAAAGGCACCGGCGGCCATGATCACCTTCGAATCATACCCCGGCATATCCCAGGGCTCGGGCACCACAAAGGAATCAACGGGGGCTGCCGACTGTATCCCCCTGCAGAAGGCAATGAGCCTTTCGGGGGAGCCAAGCTCCACCGCCTGGATTATGTCATGCCTCTCCTCTTTTCCGCCGGGGATCACCTTAAAACCGAGCTTTTCATAAAGATTAGCCGCAAATATGGCGCCCTTCAGCGCCGAAGCCGTTACATAGGGGGCCAGGAAAAGCCCCTGATAAAAGCTCTGTATAACGGACAGGGACGCTCCCACCTCTTTGCCCAGGCCCGGAGAGGTAAGCCTGTAAGCCGCGTTTTCGATGCATTCCTTTTTCCCGACGATATAGCCGCCGATGGGGGCCAGACCTCCTCCGGGATTTTTTATGAGCGAGCCGACTATCATATCCGCCCCCGCCTCCAGAGGCTCTCTTTCCCCTGTAAACTCTCCGTAGCAGTTATCCACCATTATTATCACATCGGGCTTAACCGAGCGGATGAAGGTTATGAGCTCCTCTATCCTGTCCACCGAAAGCGTGGGCCTCTGCGCATAGCCCTTCGAGCGCTGTATGGTGATCATCCTCGTCCTGTCGTTGATATTCTCTTTTATGGCATCAAAGTCAAAGCTTCCGTCCTCAAGAAGCTCCGCCTGCCTGTAGCTTATCCCGTATTCCTTAAGGGAGCCTTTTGAATCCCTGATCCCTATGACCTCCTCAAGGGTATCATAGGGCTTTCCCACGGGAGACATAAGCTCGTCGCCCGGTCTTAAGTTTGACATCAGCGCCAGAGCCAGGGCATGGGTGCCGCAGGTTATCTGGGGCCTTACCAGGGCGTCTTCTCCCTTAAACAGCGAGGCATAGACCTTTTCCAGCGTATCTCTTCCCAGATCATTATAGCCATAGCCCGTGCTGCCCTGAAAACAGGCCTCCGATACCCTGTTCTCCTGCATGGCCCTGATCACCTTCAGCTCATTGAGCTCAGCAGTCCTGTCGATCTTTTCAAATCTTTCCGACAACTGTGAAAGCACCGCAGCGCCGAAATCCAAAACATCACTGTCTATACCCAGTTGCTTATATAATCGTTCCATATTTCCTCTTTATCTGTCCTCAAGGATAAAATCAACCGCTCTGTCATAGTCAAGGCCAAAATCGTTAAAATCAAGCATCCTGACGTCTCTTTCCCTTCGAAACCAGGTATACTGCCGCTTGGCAAAATGTCTGGTATCCCGCTTTATAAGCCTTACCGCCTCCTCCAGGTCATAATCGCCTGCCAGGTATCTGTATATCTGCCGGTATCCCAGCCCCTGCATTGATATATTTTTATCGGTAAGCCCCATGCTCACAAGCTTTTCAACCTCGTTAACCAGTCCTTCTTCCATCATCTTATCAACCCTTTTGTCGATGAGACCGTATATCTCTGCGGGCGGCCTGAAGAGGCAGTAATATCTGAAATCATAGGGTGAGGGCTTGCGTCTCATGCTTTCGTTATGAGCCGATATGGGCTCTCCTGTCTCCGCGTAGTATTCTATCGCCCTGATCACCCTTTTGATATTATTTTCATGGATGATTTCCGCGCTTTTTTCATCGATGCCGGCAAGCAGGGAGTGAAGAAAGCGGGCGCCTTTTTTTTCTGCCATGCTCTCCAGGGCTGAACGCAGATCAAGCTCTCCCTTTTCCGACAATTCAAAAAGCCGCTTCAGATCTGCCTTCCCGTCGGGATCAAAAAGACTCTCTGTAATCTCGGCAGATCCCTCCTTCGGGCCTTTCGGCAGCGGCTTTGAAAAATCGATATCATAAAGAACTGACTGGATATAAAACCCTGTTCCCCCTGCTATCACAGGATGCCTTCCCCTTGAATAAATATCTTCAAGAGCGGCATTTGCAAGCTCTTTAAACTTAAATACATTAAAATCCCGGTCCGGCTCCAGGCAGTCTATCAGGTGGTGGGGCACTCCCTGCATCTCGTCTTTGGTTATCTTTGCTGTTCCGATATCCATATGACGGTATACCTGCATGGAATCCGCAGAAACGACCTCACCGTTTATCCGTTTTGCAAGCTCTACCGCAAGACGGCTCTTGCCCGCGGCCGTTGGCCCCGAAATGATAGTAAGCTTTCTTTTCATATACTCGATAACATAATTGGCTGCCGCTACATGGAAAGCAGCCTCTCCCGCTCCTGCATCATTTTTGAATACAGGCCGTGATAATCCCCCTCTTTTTTGAAACGCAGAAGCTCCGTAAGCTCACTCATGGGCTTATAGATAGGAGTAATGGCAAGATTGCCGACCACTCCCTTCAGGGCATGCGCCATCTCAAAGGCCTTTTCCATATCCGACTCCCTCAGAGCCCCGCCCAGGGCTTCAAACCGCTCGTCGGAAAGGCCGAGATCCACCATCTTAAGATAAAACGCCTCATTATTCATGCATCTGGCAAGCCCGTCCTCAACATCCGCACCGTATTCTCTAAGCTTATCAATAGTCATCTGATATTCCCTTACCCTTCGCCGATCTGCGTCAGCAAATGACAAAACTCTTTTTTACTATGTCGTTTACTGTAATTTTCAGTATACAAAATACAGGTCTGAAATTCAACTCCGATTAGAAAATGGATTTGCTTATTGTTTAAAAATATGCTACATTAAAAGGTGCAGATCGGTCCGCTTATGGGATCGGATGCATTCCTTACATCATCGCGATTTTTACGGGAGGCAGGATGATGAAGAAAATAATGATCGTTGATGACGAACAGGTCTCTCTTTTGATGACAAATCATATTCTTTCAACCGCATATCAGACCTACATGGCAAGCTCCGGCATGGAAGCAGTGGATGCTTTTGAAAAGGAAAACCCCGACATGGTGCTTTCCGATCTGAGAATGCCGGGGATGTCCGGGCTTGAGCTTAAACAAAGGCTGTCAGAGCTTTACGGCAGACAGATCCCCTTCATGTTCATGACCGCCGATCAAGATGATGAAACCGAAAGCAAGGGCTTTGAAAACGGTGCCATGGATTTCATCAGAAAGCCCTTCAGGGCAGACGTTCTGTTAAGGCGGGTCGATAATATCCTTCAGACAGTCGAAAAGCTGAACACACTGAAAAGCGCTGCGGAAACGGACCGGCTGACCGGGCTTTTGAACAAGGTATCCGCGGTCGAGGAAATAGATGCACTCTGTCATAACAGCCAGGGAAGCCTTATGATGATCGATCTTGACAGCTTTAAGCTGGTAAACGATCTGTACGGCCATGAGGCAGGGGATAAGCTTCTGGTGGCCTTTGCGGACATCCTGCGCTCCGTGGTCCGTTCCAACGATGTTCTCGGAAGGATAGGCGGCGACGAATTCATAGCCTTCTGTCAGATGGTCTCGGAGGAGCCCGTGATAGCCGGCAAGGCTGCGTATATAAATGACCGGCTCATTGAGGCCGCAAAGGATATCATGGGTCAGGATATGAACATTCCTCTCGGAGCCTCCATCGGCTGCGTCTTCGCCCCCGATGAGGGAAGCGACTATCCTACCCTGTTTAAAAAAGCCGATAAGGCTCTATACAATGTGAAACAGAACGGAAAACACGGTTACCGTATATACAGGGATATGGAAACCGGGGATGGGCGGGAACAGACGGTGGCGTCTGACATAGCCAACATGAGCATGATCCTCGGTGAAAGAAACCGCGCAAAGGGCGCCTACTGTCTCTCCCTCGAGGACTTCAGAGTGGTCTTTCAGTTTCTGAGCCGTGTCAACGTCAATTATAAACGGAGCGTTTGGATAGTTCTCTTTTCCGTCAGCTCCAAAGAGGATTCCGAGCTTCCCCTGGAAACCATAAAGGAGGTGTTCCGTTCTTCCTTAAGACAGAGCGATGTGGTAACTCAGAGCAGCAGGAACCAATATATGATCCTTCTTCTGGAGATGAGCCCCTTTAATATCGAGGTAGTCATAGACAGAATAATGAACAAATGGAATGCCTGCAGTGAGCTTACGGGATTTGAGCTTACATATGAGCTTGACCTTCTGAAATAAGCTGCATCAAGAGGCAAAAGATTCTTTGCCTCTCAGGCCATTCTTCTTCGCTTACCAGTCCTCATCCTCATCCTCATAGTCCCCGTCCGGCTCCTCATCATCCTCGTCATAGCCATCCTCGTCAAAGACGTCATCATCAAAATCAAGGCTCTTCCCCACATGCTCGGCAGGCGTCGGAAGCGGATTTTTAAGGGGTTCTCCCCTTCCGGGCTTCCTTCCTTTTATCTCATCATCCATAGCTTCGTCATAACCGGCATCATCCTCATAGTATTCATCCTCATCCGGATACTCCCCGTCATCGCTCTCCTCGTCTTCATAATACTCCTCTTCTGAGTAATCTTCTTCGTAATATTCCTCTTCCTCAGTATCAGAGTCATCCGCGGGTTCTTCCGGCTCATCAACGGAAACTGTCCTCTTCTTCCTTTCGGGACGGGCTCCTTCTTCCTTCTCTTGTTCTGCTTCAGCGGCAAGCCTTTGTCTTTCTTCCTCCTCGTCCCTCTTTATTTCCTCGTAGAGCTCCTCATCCTCTCCTATAAAGATCAGGGCTCTTGCCCGGCGCAGGATCTCCGCGCGCTCCTCCTCGGTAAGCTCGTAAGCCTCCTCCTCTTCATCAAGCTCCTCCTCAGTCTCCCAGATATCCTCCTCCACAAAGGCCTCCGGGTGCTGGTTTTCATACATATAGGCAAGGCCCGCGCAGGCAAATACTATCAGGATCTCAAAGATATAAAAGCCGTTTGCGTCTGCCAGAGCCTTAAAAAAGGCCGTAAAGAGCATTCCCGTGCTCATGAGCATTATAACAACGGCTCTGGTGTTCCTGCTTCTGAACATATAGATCACACAGCTTCCGGAAAGCACCAGTGAGAACATATATATGAGATTTGTGGCCAGCTGCAGCCACGAAGCCTGTATCGCCGATATGCCGGTGCCGTCCTTCTTGAAAAGGAAGTAATAGTTTTCGGTAATATTCTGATTCTGATTGTTGATCTCCTCCTGAAAGCTTTCATACACCTGAGAAAGCTCATAGCGCTCTCCGGTCTCCTCGTTTTCCTTAACGTTGAACCTTGAAACACAATGACGCAGCACTTTTGAGACCGGAACTCCCAGAGATCCTGCCTTAAGAGCGGCAAAGATAAGGAATACTCCGATAAATACCCCGAGAGTAATTAAAAAAGATCTGAGATTTCTGTCCGAATAAATGAAAAAATGGGTAATGAGCAGAATAATAAAGATTATCGTAACCGGATCGGTTATGAGCATGACCGCCGCAAAAAAGCCCAGGGTGCAGTCAAGAGTGATCCTCATCCAGGTGCGCATATCTTCATGAAGATATATCTGCGTGTAAAGATCGAAGCAAATAAACACGGTCAGCGCAAACAGCGGTACAGAGTTATAGGAATAGACCGCAAAGGCCTGGGAGGGTATGAAAAGCGATGCAAAAAAAGCGATCACGGCGCACACTCTGCCTCCCACGGCATGGGATATATGGGCCGCAAGCAGCGCAGTCATGAGGATAAGCGTGATATTTACGTGCATGACTGCCCCCGGATCGACATCCGAGATCTTAAAAATTATGGAAAGAAGCACCGCATACGCATAATCAACAGGGTTATCCAGACATTTGGTGACAACGTCAAGACTCCCGCTTAAGGTTCCGTCATTGATAAAGACAGCCGCGCGGTAGAAAAGAGAATCCTCTACGGACAGTGTATTTTCGTATTTCAGCCTGGAAATAATAAAAAAAACACCTATGAGCACGATCATAACGATCTCCAGAATGGTATATCCCATGGAGGCCGTGCTCTGCGGCGAAATAGCGATAAGCTTTGTGATAAGATTTATCAGTACGAACACCAAAACAAGGATTCCTCCGAATATCAGCATATAGAAGAATCCTTCGTTCTGTGCGATTATCTGATCATAAAGGGTGGAGAAAAGAATAAAAGCTATGACGATCAGAGTAATAACGCCTATTATTATAGTTGCCTTGCCGCTTTTTTGCCGCATTTTTTATCCTTATGGATCAAGCCCGCAGGGCTCTATTCATCCCAGTTATGGTATACTGCCTGAACATCATCGTCCTCATCCAGAAGATCCAGAGTACGCTGAAGGTTCTTTATGGCACCTTCATCAGTCAGCTTTACGTAATTCTGCGGGATCATGGTGACTTCGGCGGACAATAAAGGGATCTGCGCATCGGAAAGAGCTTTTCTGACGGCTTCAAAATCATCCTCTGAGGTCAGGATCTCGTAAGACTCCTCTTCGTCGGAAAAATCATCGGCTCCGGCATCGAGAGCCATCATCATCAGCTCATCCGGATCGATATCCGTTTCCTCTTTGTCTATGATTATCTGTCCCTTTTTATCAAACATATAGGAAACGCAGCCCGGGGTTCCGACACTTCCGCTGCCCTTTGTAAAGGCCGAGCGCACGTTGGCTGCCGTTCTGTTCTTGTTATCCGTAAGGGCATCGACTATGATGGCTATGCCGTTGGGGCCGTATCCCTCATAGGAAACATACTCGTAATTAACGTTTCCGGCATCTCCCGCAGCCTTCTTGATACCTCTTTCGATGGTATCGTTGGGCATATTATTGGCCCTTGCCTTCTGAATGATAGCCTGAAGCTTGAAATTGTTATTGGGATCAGGCCCTCCCTCCTTTACGGCTACGGCGATCTCACGCCCTATGATAGTAAAGATCTT
>DNAD01000229.1:0-5098 GCA_003484785.1 Lachnospiraceae bacterium | reverse complement strand
GTTATAGTAAACGTAATATACAAATCAGTATCCCGACAGTTCCGAATTATACCATCATTTTCCCTTTGATACAACTCTTAGGAGCTGTTGCAAAATAACATATAAGTTATTTTGAAACAGATCCTTAAGAATAATGTCTCGGCACTCTCGGCGAGATCTCACATACCAGCTCGTAGTTAAAGCGGCCCGAGAGCCTCCCCAGCTCCTCGGCGGTGATCTCTTCATCGCCCTGTCTGCCCAGAAGCACCACCTCATCATGCTCCTCTACTCCGGGGATATCGGTGACGTCCACCATCATCTGGTCCATGCATACCCTTCCGAGCACCTTTGCTCTTTTTCCCCTGATAAGGACATAGCCCTTATTCGACAGGCTCCGGGGATATCCGTCCGCATAGCCTGCGGGAATGGTGGCAATGACAGTCTCCCTCTCAGTTACAAAGGTTCCTCCGTAGCTGACAGGTGTATCCTTCGGAACCCTTTTAATATATATTACGGAGCTTTTCAGCGAAAGAGCGGGTACAAGCCCAAAACGCTTTATATCCACCTCATCGGATGGCCTGAGGCCGTAGATGATGATCCCTGCCCTTACAAGGCCGGTATCAGTCTCCTTAAGCTCCAGGATGGCCGCCGAATTGGCGCAGTGCCTGTATTCAAACTCTATCCCGTTTTCCCCGCAGGCCGCCGTAAAGGAATCAAACCGCTCAAGCTGTGTATGAGCAAAGCTCTTATCATATTCATCAGCCTTTGAAAAATGAGTAAAAATACCCTCCATTATAATATCGGGCAGCTCGTTTATCTCCTTTACCAGGCTAAGCCCCTCCTTTGTACAGGGCACACCTATGCGCGACATGCCGGTATCGACCTTGATATGGATACGCGCTGCTCTGCCGAGCTTTTTTGCGGTTTCGGACAAAAGCACTGCAGTCTCTTTTTTGAATACCGCCGGACGTATGTCCTCACTTATCAGCCGCTCATAGTCTTCCGGCCAGGTATAACCCAGGATGAGGATCGGTTTTTGTATCCCCGCATCGCGAAGCTCAAAGGCCTCCTCCGCGGTAGCCACCGCATAGCCGAAGATATGCTCCTCCTTCTCGAGGATCTCTGCTGTCGGTACCGCGCCGTGGCCGTAACCGTCGGCTTTTATGACCGCAATTATACGGCTCTTTTTATCGAGGGTCCGGTGTATGGCTCTGAGATTGTCCCTGATTGCCGTTAAGGAAACCTCGGCATATAACCTGTTATCACTCACTCAAAACACTCCTTTAAATATGATATCACATCCCTTGCGCTCAGTGCGCTTTTCCCCACCTCCAAAACCGCCTTATCCGCGGCATGGCCATGGATGAAGGCTCCGTAAGAGGCTGCATCAAAGGCCGGCAGCTTCTGGGCTAAAAGCCCCGCGATGATCCCAAAAAGAGTATCTCCCATTCCCGCGCAGGCCATCCCGTTATTGCCGCTGGTATTCAGCCTGTAGCGGGAGGAAGGACCGGTGATTACTGTTCTCGTGTCCTTAAGGACGCAGATCAGGTTAAGCCTCTCGGCGGTGATCCTGGCCGCATGAATGATGTCATCAAGGATAACGCTCTTCTCAATGTCTAAAAACCCTGCCATTTCCATGATATGGGGTGTGATTATTATGTCTCTGGTATGATTTTTTAACAGATGATCCTCATGCTCCTTAAGCAGATAGATCGCATCCGCGTCAATAACAAGGGGCTTTTGTGACCGCTCCAGCATAAGCTTTAACATCCCGGCGCTTGAGGAGCTTCTTGTGATGCCCGGTCCTATCGCCAGGACATCCGCCCATTCCATCGCTTCAAGGAGCTTTCGCTCTTCAAAATAAATATCGCTGTGGGTATCCACCATGGCCTCGGGGCAGTTATTCAGTATCAGATCCCTGTTCGCCTCATGGGTAAAGACCCTGACCATACCCGCTCCGCAGGCAAAGGCCGCTTTCACGGCAAGGAGGGCGCAGCCTCCTATATCCTTCGAGCCCGCGGCGATCAGCACCTTTCCGTAGGTTCCCTTATTGGAATAATCCTTTCTGTGAATGCAGGGCAGATCAGAGGGCTCTATCGCGGTGCAGGCCGGTCCGGAATCCATAAAAGCCCTGTCATTGATGCCTATGTCCGTACAGATGAGCCTGCCTGTATGCTCTGCCCCCGGATATAACAGATGACCCTGTTTTTTATAGCCGAAGGTCACGGTCATGTCCGCCTTTACCGCCGCGCCCAGAACCTTGCCGGTATCCGTCGCTATTCCCGAGGGAATATCCACGGAAAGGATATAGGCACCGTCTGCTCCGGCCTCGTTTATCTTTTTAACGATATCTATGTTTTTTTCATCCAGCGGCCTGTTGAGACCGATCCCGAACATAGCGTCTATTATCAGGGTAGATCCGTCCGAAGCCCAGTCAAAATCCCCGGGAGTTTCCATGGGCACCTCATATTTATAACAGATCTCCTTCTGAAGTCTGGCCTGCCTTGACATGGAGGAAGGGTCGCTCTTTCCGGTATAGAGGATATGGCTGTTTATACCTCTCTCCGTAAGGATCCTTGCTATGGCAAAGCCGTCTCCGCCGTTGTTTCCGCTTCCGCAGATGACCAGCACGTCTCCGGTATCAAGCCCCTCCTTTGCGATGATATCGGCAACGCTTAGGGCGGCCCTCTCCATAAGGACCTCCGGAGGAACCCTGAAATAATTTATGGTTGTTTCATCCAGCTTACTCATTTCAGCCGCGGTCAGAATTGCTTCCATCTTTATCAGTCCTCCGCTCCGGCCCGTTTTCAGGCCGGATCATTTCCTCTGCTTCTTAATGTAGGCTCATACCTCATATCAAACAGCTCCATCACGTCCTGACCGAAAATATCATGCATAAAGGAATACAGCTCGGAATTATAATACTCCTTTTCCTGTTTGGTGATCAGCTGCTTCTTAAGCTCTATCCGTATCTTATGGATCCAGTCGGATATCTGCTCGATCTCGTCGGTATTGGCGGAAAGCTTTTCGTAGCAGAGAGCCATGGTATTTAACATCAGCTCCCGGTTTACCCTGTCGATCTCTCTCGGAAGCTCTAGCATCTCATCCTCATGAGCGGCCAGCTTTTCATTAGCCTCATCGATGAGCCTCTTGTTATCGGCTATCTTCTTTTCGGCGGCTGCCTTGTCGGCTCCCTTTCCCTCACCATCGTTCATGTGCTCCACGATGTCGTTCATAAGATCGTTCTTAAGCTTTTTAATGCTCTTCAGCTCGGTATTAAGCCTGCCCTGTTTTTTCAAAAGCTCCGTAAGCTCTGCCTCGAGCCTTACGATCTCATCGGTGGTCCCGGTCTTCTTAAACAGCTTGTGCCATTTATTGTCAAGTATCAGTACCGGGATCTTGGCTTCCTTTATAGCTTCCCTGAACTTTTCCTCCGAATATGCCATTATTCCGCATCCTTACCTTCAAGCTTATACGACAGCTCCAAAAGGCTGTCATAAAGATGTACATTGACAACAACGATATTATCGGGAACATTTAAGTCGATGTGGGCAAAGTTCCAGATCCCCTTTATACCGCATCTGACAAGCTCCTCTGCCACCGCCACGGCCTCACTCCTGGGGATCGTAAGCACGGCAATGTCGATATCCTCATCCCTTATAAACTGCTCAAGGTCATCCATCCTACAGATCGGTATGTCGCGGATGAGCTTCCCGTGCTTTTCGGGATCGATATCAAAAATACCCTTGATCTTAAAGCCTCTTTTTTCAAAGGTGACGTAATTTGCCAGTGCCTGTCCCAGGTTTCCGGCTCCCACCAGGATGAGCCTGTGTTCCCTGTTAAGCCCCAGGATCTTGCTGATCTCCTCGTGCAAAAGCTTTACATTATAGCCGTAGCCCTGTTGTCCGAAGCCTCCGAAATGGTTCAGATCCTGCCTTATCTGGGAAGCGGTCACCTTCATAAGGACGGAAAGGTCATGGGAGCTTATCCGCTCAACCCCGTCGTCCTTCAGATCTCCCAGATATCTGAAATACCTGGGCAGCCTTTCTATGACGGCACGGGGGATACCCTTTTCATGAATCTGCCCGTTTAATTTGTCATCCATTTCCTCCGCGCCCCAAAATCCTACAGATAATTCTCAAGGGTCTTTCTGACAGCCTTGATAAAGTCAAGACTGTTTAAGGTCACGGTCTCTTCGATAGTGGTTATAAGTGTCAGATCCCTTGTCATATACCCGCTTTCAATGGTCTCTATCGTAGACTGCTCCAGCTTGTCGGCAAATTTGACAAGCTCGGGTATTTCGTCCAGCTCTCCTCTTTTTCTGAGGGCACCGCTCCATGCAAAGATGGTGGCCACGGAATTTGTCGAGGTCTCTTCTCCCTTTAAGTGCTTATAGTAATGTCTCTGTACGGTTCCGTGAGCTGCCTCGTATTCATATATTCCCGAAGGGGATACCAGAACGGAGGTCATCATTGCCAGAGAACCGAAGGCAGAGGAGATCATATCGCTCATCACATCTCCGTCATAATTCTTGCAGGCCCAGATCATGCCTCCTTTTGACTTCATTATCCTCGCAACGATATCATCGATCAGGGAATAGAAATACTCTATTCCCGCAGCTTCAAACCGGTCCCTGTATTCGGATTCATAAATATCATTGAACACGTCCTTGAAATGATGGTCATACTTCTTGGAGATCGTATCCTTTGCGCCGAACCACAGATCCTGCTTGCGGTCAAGGGCATAGTTAAAGCAGCTCCTTGCAAAGCTCTCAATGGAGGGCGTTGAGTTGTGGATACCCTGGACAATACCTCCCTCATCCGAGAAATCATGGATCAGGGTTCTTTCCTCGCTCCCGTCCTTTTTCGTAACTACCAGCTCGGCCTTATCCCCCGCCTCCGTAGTAAGCTCGGTATTTGCGTAGATGTCTCCGTAGGCATGACGGGCGATGGTGATGGGCTTCTTCCAGTTCTTGACGACCGGCTTGATGAAGTCCACCAGGATGGGAGCGCGGAACACGGTGCCGTCCATGATGGCACGGATGGTGCCGTTGGGGCTCTTCCACATCTCGGTGAGGTTGTATTCGGTCATTCTCTGGGCGTTGGGGGTAATGGTGGCG
>DNAD01000218.1 GCA_003484785.1 Lachnospiraceae bacterium | reverse complement strand
TTTTCCGCCGGAGACGAGCCGGACGGATCGGCAAAGTTCTTTGCGACTGCCTTCAGAAACGAGGTCTTAAAGGATGCGGTAATGAGGCTCTTAAACGAGAGAGACGGCCTTATCCTGGGCGTATGCAACGGCTTTCAGGCTCTTATAAAGCTTGGCCTTGTGCCCTTCGGGGAGATAAGGGAGCAGGAGGAGACTTCGCCTACTCTTACCTTTAATACCATAAACAGACATATCTCAAAAATGATATATACGAAGGTGATCTCGGATAAGTCACCCTGGCTTGCAAAGACACGTCCGGGGGAGACCTATGTTATCCCCGCCTCCCACGGAGAGGGAAGATTTGTTGCCCCGGAAGGGATCATCGAAAAGCTCTTTGAGAACGGACAGGTGGCTACAAGGTATGCGGACAGCACAGGCCGGATCACAATGGATTCGGAATACAATGTCAACGGGTCCTTCATGGCCATAGAGGGGATCACAAGCCCCGACGGAAGGTGCTTCGGAAGGATGGGGCACCCCGAAAGAATAGGAAGGGGCGTTGCGGTCAATATCTGCGGAGAGCAGGATATGAAGATCTTTGAGGCGGGAGTTGAGTATTTCAGATGACGCCGCGATCAGGCAATAAACGCAATTACCAGAGAGAGCTTGATGAGGTTCTTAAGGAGCTTGAAAAGAGCGGTGAAAGAAAGACTCTTCTGCTGCACAGCTGCTGTGCGCCCTGCAGCAGCTACTGTCTTAAATATCTGGCGGAGTATTTTGACATAACGGATCTGTATTATAATCCGAATATTACCGACAGAGAGGAATACGATAAACGGAAGGCGGAGCTCGGAAGGCTTATCGAAATATATAATGAGGAGGGCATCCTTTCAGAGGAAGGCATGGCGGCAGACGGCACCGGCCACCGGGATATCGCCGCCCCCGGCAACGGGAACAGAAGGGGACGTATCCGCTTTATCGAGGGAAGGTACGAGCCGGAGCTGTTTTTTAAAATGGCAGACCCTCTTAAGGATATACCCGAGGGAGGAAGGCGGTGCTATCTCTGCTACGAGCTCAGGCTCAGAGAGGCTGCCAGGTGCGCAAAGGACGGAGGTTTTGATTTTTTTACCACCACCCTTTCCATATCGCCTCACAAGAATGCTGACTGGATCAACGAGATAGGGGAGAGGCTTTCCGAAGAATACAAAGTGAAGCATCTTCCCTCTGACTTTAAAAAGAGGGACGGCTATAAGACATCGATAGAGCTCTCAGCAAAATACGGACTGTACAGGCAGGATTACTGCGGCTGTGTATACTCACGGAGGGATGGGAATAATGAAGACAATACTTAAGCTTATATCCGAGGATATCGAGCAGGCTTTTGAAGATGCGGGCTATCGCAGAGAATTCGGGAGAGTGACTCTTTCAAACAGGCCGGATCTTTGTGAATATCAGTGCAACGGAGCCATGGCGGCGGCTAAGGAGTATCATAAGGCTCCGGCTATGATAGCTCAGGATGTGTTAAAGGAGGCGGAAAAGAGCAGTAAATTCAGCGAGCTCTCCGTGGTCAATCCGGGATTTTTGAATATTAAGCTCAGCGGGATATTCCTTAAGGAATACCTGGATCAGATGATCTCGGGGATCAGGTTTGGCCTGGAGGAGGTTACCAGGCCCCTTAAAATAATCGTGGATTACGGGGGAGCCAACGTGGCAAAGCCCCTCCATGTCGGCCATTTAAGGTCGGCGATCATCGGTGAGAGCATTAAGCGTATCTGCAGGTATATGGGCAACGAGGTCATAGGGGATATCCATATGGGCGACTGGGGGCTTCAGATGGGGTTGATCATCACGGAGCTGGGCAAAAGGAAACCGGAGCTTGCATATTTTGATGAAGACTACGAAGGGGATTATCCCACAGAGCCGCCCTTTACGATCTCTGAGCTTGAGGAGATCTATCCCGCCGCTTCGGCCCGTTCCAAAGAGGATGCAGCGTACAGGGAGGAGGCCCTTAAGGCAACCTTTGAGCTGCAGCACGGAAGAAGGGGGTACAGAGCCCTCTGGAACCATATAATGAACGTTTCCGTGGCGGACCTTAAAAAGAATTATGATAACCTGAATGTTGAGTTTGACTGGTGGAAGGGCGAGTCGGACGTGGATCCGTATATCGCCGGGATGGTTGAGGATTTAAAGAGCTCCGGGTATGCCTATGAAAGTGACGGCGCCCTGGTGGTGGATGTGGCAGAGGAAAAGGACACTAAGGAGATCCCGCCCTGTATGATCCTCAAATCCGACGGGGCGGCGCTCTATACCACTACGGATCTGGCGACTCTTAAGGACAGGAGAAAGGTATTTGATCCCGACCAGGTCATCTATGTGGTGGATAAGAGGCAGGAGCTTCATTTCATACAGGTCTTCAGGTGCGCAAAGAAGACAGGGATAACCGCTTATGAAACAAAGCTTGATTTCCTTGGCTTCGGCACCATGAACGGAAAGGACGGAAAGCCCTTTAAAACCCGGGAGGGAGGGGTGATGAGGCTGGAAACCCTTCTTGAGGACATCAATGAGGAGATGTATAAGAAGATCAGCGACAACCATGAGGTTTTGGAGGAGGAAGGACGTAATACCGCAAAGCTGGTGGCCCTGGCCGCCGTCAAGTACGGGGATCTTTCCAACCAGGCGACCAAGGATTACGTTTTCGACATTGATAAGTTCACCTCCTTTGAGGGAAATACCGGCCCCTATATCCTGTATACCATAGTGAGGATCAAATCGGTCCTTGCCCGGTATTCCGAGGAGGGCGGGGATACGGCTCAGCTTTGCGTAAACAGGGCTTATGACGAGACTGAGAAGGCGCTTATGATAGAGCTGTCAAAGTATAACAGCGTTATCGAAGCCGCCTATAAGGAGCTTGCTCCGCATAAGATCTGTGCGTATATATATGATACCGCAAACGCCTTCAATCGCTTTTATCATGAGAACAAGATCCTTTCACAGGAGGACGGGGAACGGAAAAAGGGATATATTGCACTGATAAGGCTTACCATGGAGCTTCTGGAGCAGTGCATCGATCTGCTTGGCTTCAAGGCGCCTGAGCGGATGTAGAAAAAGGTTACCATTCCCATGACCCGTGAATGGTAACAGAAAAAGGAAGTTGTATCAAAAGAATAAAAAAGGGATTGACAGAAAACCCTGATTTTGATATACTTTCAGCGTTGTGGCGAGATGGCTCAACTGGCTAGAGCGTCCGGTTCATACCCGGGAGGTTGAGAGTTCAAGTCTCTCTCTCGCTATGAAACCTTGAAAACACACGCAAAGAGAGCGTGTGTTTTCTTTTTTCCGGCTGATGCCGGATACGGGACAGTGCTAAGGAA
>DNAD01000004.1 GCA_003484785.1 Lachnospiraceae bacterium | reverse complement strand
GACGGGATACCGAAGGCCAGAGCCATAGTTGACGAGCTTACCTCAAAGTATCCGTTGATACAGTAGATCAGCGCCGCGGGGCGCTTTCAAAGCAAAGTGGAAGAAGCAAAAAAGCCTGTCGTCATAAGGGCAAAAAATCTGAAAAAAACCTACTATATCGGAGAGACAAGTGTCCATGCCTTAAACGGAGTGGATTTCTCGATCTATAAGGGAGAGTTCATAGCGATAGTCGGAACCTCCGGTTCGGGCAAGTCTACGCTGCTTAACATGCTGGCCGGGCTCGAGAAGCCCTCATCAGGCGAGATAATTGTGGCCGGCCAGCATATTGAACGGATGACCGAGACAGAGCTGGTAACCTTCAGAAGGGAGCATGTGGGCTTTATCTTTCAGTCCTTTAATCTGATGCCTACCATGAACTCCATAGAAAACGTGGCCCTCCCCCTTACCTTCAGGGGAATGAAGAAGGATAAAAGGGAGAAGCTTGCCAGGGCGGCGCTTAAGCTGGTGGGGCTTACAAAGACCATGAAGCACCGTCCCACGCAGATGTCCGGAGGTCAGCAGCAAAGGGTGGGAGTCGCCAGAGCTCTTGTTCTTAATCCGGAGATCATTTTTGCCGATGAGCCTACCGGAAACCTGGATTCCGCCACCTCAGAGGAGGTGATGACCCTCATGCAGCTGGTGGTAAAGGAGCACGGGATGACTCTTATAATGGTAACCCATGACAACCATCTGGCCACCTATGCGGACAGGGTTTTTCGCATAATTGACGGAAGGATAGTAAGCATAGAGGAGAACGATCATTCCGGCAAGGATCCCATCTGGGATCTGTAAACAGACCGGCCAAAGGCGCAGGGCCGGCGCAGTAAACGCAATCAGGCAAAACCCGATGTCGTTTACCGTAAAACGCAAAATTTAATTCATTCCTGTAAATACGGAAACAAAAGGGGTCAGAACAACACCGTCGGAGGGGAAGAGGCGGTGTGGGAGGATCAGTACAAATGGAAAGAATGAAGCAATTCAGAAAAGGTATCTCTTATCTTGTATTGCTGATATTTACGGCGGGGCTTGTCTTCGGCATCATGCCGGATGAGGCTGTGTCTGCGGCGGATGTCTTCGCAGAGGCTTCCGCCTCATCATCATCATCATCTTCATCTTCCTCGTCATCTTCGTCTTCATCTTCGACAAGCAAGGTAACGATGACGTTTGAGGAGTCGGACTCTTCGGATTCAGGGTCAAGCTCGGGATCAACGAATTATTCGGGGGTCTATTCCTCCTCGGATTACATCAAGCCCGGAAATTACTGGGCAACGCCGGTCTGCCGTTACGGAGAGCCTGTAATAGTTGCTCTTCCAATAGTGAATATGACTCCCTGGAACGTAAGAGATGTGGTGGTGACCCCGATAATAAGCGGCAAGACGGAGGACTGGCCCTTTGAGATAAACGCTTCGGGATATACGATCTCCTTTGATGTTCTGGTGGGTTCCAACGTTCAGCCCGATATAAACGAGAGGACACAGTATCTTTACTGGACCTTTATGACAAGGGAGGACGTGCTCAACGGTTATTATCCGCTGTCCTTTCAGGTACTGTATCTTGACGATGTCTGCAACCAGGGCTCCTGTACCATATCCACCTATGTGGAGTGCATAGGAAAGCCGGATGCCGGAAACAAGAACAACAACGAGACCCTGGCGACCTCTACGCCCAGGATCATTGTCACGGGCTTTGAGACCAACCCTGCGGATGTTTACGCCGGAAGCGATTTTGACCTGATCATCCATCTTAAGAACACCGCGGAGGGAACAGAGGTATCAAACGTTGAGGTCGATCTGACCGCTACGGTGGAGGGAAAGGACAATGAGTCGAGCTATTCCGCATTTCTTCCGACCTCGGGCTCAAATACCGCCTATTTTTCGGAAATCCCGCCGGGCGGAAGCGCCGATATCAGGATGACCTTTAACGCCAAGGCTGATCTGTCCCAGAAGCCCTATGTGATGAAGCTGGATATGAAGTATGAGGATAAGAAGAACAATCCTTTTACCGGAGAGGCCAGCGTATCCATACCGGTCAGGCAGGATTCCAGGTATGAGATCAGCTCCATTGAGATGACCCCGGCCTCCATCACCATCGGGGGTCAGGCAAACGCCATGTTCTCGGTATATAATACCGGAAAGACAAAGCTGTATAACGTTAAGGCATTGTTTTCCGCGGACAGCATCACCAACGGGGATGCTTTTATCGGAAACCTTGATTCCGGGGCCACCGGAAATATTGATACGATGCTGACGGGGGTTAATCCTACCACGGATGACGGGACGGTGACAGTGACCGTTTCATATGAAAACGAGATGGGGCAGGTATTTACCCAGGACTTCTACACGACGCTCTATGTGAACGCTCCCATGTCGGAGGACATGGGGATGGGGCTTGACGGAATGGAGGGCGCCATAAGGCTTCAGCCTGAAGAGGAGAGCCTTAAGGACAAGCTCATGGCTCTGCCGCTCTGGGCGAGGATAGTGATCCCCGGGGCGATCCTTCTGATACTCATCGGGATCGCGGGGGCTGTTATCTCGAAGATAAAAAAGAAGAAGAGAAAGAAAGAGCTGGAGACCGATTATCTGGATGACTGATGGCTTTGGCAGACGACGGGTTTTATAATGAGATTTACAGATATGCTCTCTATGAGCGTTAACAGTCTCTTTAAAAGAAAAATGCGTACCATCATGACCATAATGGGGGTAGTCATCGGGACGGCCTCCATTGTTGTGATGGTTTCCCTTGGACTGGGACTTCGAAGGACTACCCTGGAAAACGCCAGCCAGTGGGGGAGCCTTACCCAGATCGAGGTATTTGCGGGAGGGAGCGATCAGTACGGCGGCGCTGCGGAAGGGCCGGTTACAGATACAGAGACTCTTCTTTCGGAAGGGGCGATCGATAAGATAAAGCTCCTTGAGCATGTACAATCCGTGGAACCGATCCTTGACGCCAGAGTGGTGCTTAAACAGGGAATATACGAAACGAGTGCCACCCTGAGAGGGACCACGATAAAGCACCTTGAGGATATGAACCTGCCTCTTGAGAGCGGCTCTCTCCCGAAGGCGGACGGAACGATAAAGCTTTTGTACGGCAACGTTGTCCAGATACAGTTTACCAATACCCGGACCAATAAAGGCTACTGGGAAACAAACGAGGTTCCCGATGTCAAGCTCATGGAGCCCATGTTTGTCATATACGATACGGATACCTACTATGCCGGAAAGAACCAGAATTCAAATCAGGGGATAGAGGCTCCTTCCGTCTCCTCCGATTCGGGAGACGGAGGCACAGTGGAACAGAAGAAGCAGGCCAAGAAATATCTGACCGATCCGGCCGGGGTCATTGCCGGCGGTGTTGAAAGCTATTTCTCCTATTCCTGGGACGTGTATGTTGAGCTGGAGGCCTTAAAGAACCAGCTTCGCACGGTGTTTAAAAAGAATCATATCCCGGGCCAGCCCACCATGAAGAACGGTAAACCCTTTCCGGAGCTGTATTATTCTGAGCTCATAGTGAATGTTGATGATATGGAGAATGTGGAGTCCGTTTCTGAGGCGATAAAGGGGATAGGCTACGTTACCCGGTCCGATTCGGACTGGATACAGTCGGAGCTTGATCAGGCAAACTCGATACAGACCATGCTGGGCGGGATAGGCGCCGTATCCCTTCTGGTAGCAGCCATCGGCATAGCCAATACAATGATGATGTCTATCTATGAAAGAACAAAGGAGATAGGTGTTTACAAGGTTCTCGGCTGCGCCATGTCGAATATAAGGTCGATGTTTCTGATAGAGGCTGCTTTTATAGGCTTTGTTGGAGGGATCTTCGGAACCGGATTGAGCTATCTGGTCTCGTTCATAATAAACAAGGCCTCTGAAGGAGGGGACGGGGTGCTGGGCGGAGTTTCCGGCTCGGGCATCTCATATATCCCGATCTGGCTGAGCCTGTCCTCCATAGTATTTGCGACGGGCGTAGGTGTCATTTCCGGGCTCCTGCCCGCCATAAGAGCCATGAAGCTGAGTCCGCTCGCGGCCATCAGAAACGAGTAGGGTATTATTAAGGACAGGAAGTATAGATGATATTCAGCAGTTTACTGTTTTTGTTCTGGTTCATGCCGGTTTTTTTCGCGGTATACTATCTTGTGCCCGCGAAGGCAAAAAATATCGTGCTCTTCCTCGGAAGCATCGTCTTTTATGCCTGGGGCGAGCCGAAATATCTTCTGCTCATCCTTGTTTCGATCCTTGTGAATTATATACTGGGGCTGCTTATCGGACGTTTTTCCGAAAGTGAGAAAATAAGGAAGACCTTTTTTATCGCCGCCCTGGTTTTTGATATTTCGCTGCTGCTCTTTTTCAAATATATCGGTTTTTTTATCAGCAACATAAACAGCGCTTTTGGCGCGGGGATCCCCGAAATAAACGTTTCCCTTCCCCTTGGCATCAGCTTTTATACCTTCCAGATAATGTCCTATATCATAGATCTCTACAGGGGAAAGGTAAAGGCGGAAACCTCTGTCTTAAGGCTGGGAACCTATATAGTGATGTTTCCCCAGCTGATCGCGGGGCCGATAGTGGTATATTCGGAGGTCAGTGAGGGCCTGAAAAAAAGGAGCATAAGGGCAGAGGATGTGGAGGAGGGCCTTAAGGTATTTATCCTCGGGCTTGCGTCAAAGGTTCTGATCGCCAATAATGTGGGAATGCTCTGGAAGGAGCTGTCCCAGATAGGGTATGACAGGATATCCACGCCCCTTGCCTGGCTCGGAGCCCTGGCCTTTACCCTGCAGATATATTTTGATTTTAACGGCTATTCCCTTATGGCGACAGGCCTCGGAAGGATGCTTGGCTTCAGCTTTCCGAAGAACTTCGATCATCCCTATGTTTCCGTATCGATCACCGAATTCTGGAGGAGATGGCATATTACCTTAAGCTCCTGGTTCAGGGAGTATCTGTACTTTCCTTTGGGAGGCAGCAGGAAGGGGCCTGTCAGAAATTATGTAAACCTGTTGATAGTATGGGCCGTTACGGGCTTCTGGCACGGAGCGGACTGGAATTTCATTTTGTGGGGGCTCTATTTCTTTGTACTTTTAAGCATCGAAAAGCTGTTTCTGCTTAAGCGCTTAAAGGATCACAGGACGGCGGGGCACATTTATACGATGTTTTTCGTGATCATAAGCTGGGTCATCTTCTCGATAACGGATCCTGGACAGCTTTCTCTGTATTTAACCAGGCTTTTCGGCGGATACGGAGGAGAGGATATACTTTACTATCTCAGAAATTACGGATGCATCCTCCTTCTGGGGTGCCTCTTTTCAACACCTGTTTTTGAGGGCCTTTACCGGAGGATAAAAGACAGGAGTGCAGGGGTTTTCGTAAGCCTGGCTTTACTGGTCTGTTCGGTAGCCTATCTTGCGGATGCAAGCTTTAACCCCTTTTTATATTTCAGGTTTTAAAGCGCCGATCTGTTTACAGATCGTGCGCTTCGGAACAAAC
>DNAD01000074.1 GCA_003484785.1 Lachnospiraceae bacterium | reverse complement strand
CACAGGTGGGAATATATTTCTTTCGCAGCCCCTGCGATATTAAGGGCGCGGCCATCCGCTTCAGTCACAGCTTAAAAATCCATTATGGAAAACCGATCTTCTCAGCATTTCCCAAAGCTTATCAGACCGGGAACATGGAGCCTCCCACAAACTCCCGGATAATGGAATTGTTCGGAAGATTCTCACTGGTCACTCCCACAAAGTAATCCAGGAACTTAAGCAGCCTCTTGGCCTCCAGATATTCGCTGTCCTCCTTGCCTATCGCAAAGAGAAGAGGCTCCGCAAACTGCTTGAGCACTGACAGCTCATAGACAAGAGCGGAGTTGAACATCGCGTCAGCCGACTCCTGGAAGGGAAAGATGTACTCTTCCTCTCCCCTTCTTACCGAATTCCACATGGCAAGGGTATTCCTTGCAGAGGTTCCCCTGGTCCTGTGATCCCTCACCATCCTCCTTATAAGCCTGCCGTCCGTGGTGGCTATCCTGTTGTGCTCATCGACATTGAGAGTGGTCAGGGAGCTGATATATATCTTGTACTTGCTTTCTCTGGGAAGGGCATAGGACATTTTCTCATTAAGCCCGTGGATACCCTCCAGCACAAGGATGTCCTCCGCTCCCAGCCTCTTGTAATTGCCCAGATACTCTCTGCTTCCGGTCTTAAAATTAAAGGTGGGAAGCTCAACCGTCTCGCCGGAAAGAAGAGCCGTCATATCCCTGTTAAAGCCCTCCGTATCTATGGCCTCGAGGCATTCAAAATTGTACTTTCCATCCTCATCCAGAGGAGTATCCTCCCTGTTCTTAAAATAGTCATCCAGCGCTATAGGATGAGGAATAAGGCCGTGAGCCCTGAGCTGAACGCTGAGCCTGTGGGAAAAGGTGGTCTTTCCCGAGGATGAGGGCCCTGCGATCATGACAAACTTGACCCCAGGTCTTGCCGCGATATCCTCCGCGATCTTTACTATGTTGCCTTCCTGCATGGCCTCCTGAACCAGCACCAGGTCATTAAAGCCGCCCGAGCAGATCCTGTCGTTGAGATCCCCCACCGTGGCGATCCCCAGCTTCTTGGCCCAGTCCGTGGTCTCCTTCATGGTCCGGTACAGCTTTGCGGGAACGTTTATCTCCGGAACCTTTCCGGGCTCATTTCTGGTGGGAAGCTGCAGTATGAAGCCGTCATCATAGAGCTTTAAGTCATAGCTTGTGATATATCCCGTGCTTGGCACCATATAGCCATAATAGTAATCGTGGTAATCATCTATGCTGTAAACATTTACCCTTGAGGCTCTGCGGTAACGAAACAGCTTCTCCTTGTCCCGCATGTTATGGCTTCTGAATATCTCTATCGCATCGTCAATATGATATGACATCTTATTGACGGGGATATCCTCTTCGACAAGCTCATCCATCCTCTGCTTAACCTTTGAAAGGAGCTTCTCATCAAGCACAAAATTTCCTGATGCACTGCAGAAATAACCCTTGCTGATGGAAAACTCTATGTCAAAGTCCTTTATGTTCTCCTCACCGACCACATCGGTAAAGGCCTTTACCAGCAGAAGGCAGGCGCTTCTCTTATAGGTCTGGTATCCGCTCTGATCCTTAAGGGTCAGAAAGGATACGCTGCAGCTTCTGCCCACCTTTTTATTAAGCTCATTGAGCTTGCCGTCGGCAGTGGCAAGAACTATCCTCGAATCGTATTCATGCTGGTGCTCTGCCGCGATCTTCTCAAAGGTGATCCCTCTCGGATATTCCTTCTCTACATTGTTTACCGCGATCTTCAGTTTCTTCTCCAAATCATCCCCCCCCTTTACTGCTAAATAATCATAAACGGTTCCTCCAGGGGATGGGTGATTATCTCCAGCTCCCTGCAGTTTTCGGATATATAATCCCTCATATAGTCGATGAACAGCTTCTCGATCCCGTAGTGACCGGCGTCTATAATGGCTATGCCCGCCGCAGTGGCATCGATCCCTTCGTGATACTCGATATCGCCCGTGATAAATACATCCGCTCCCGCGCTTATGGCCTTTTTTATCTCGCTCTTTCCCGAGCCCGGACAAACGGCCGCAAACTCCAGATTCGTATCCGGATCCCCGTATATCCTGACGTGCTCCACACTAAACCTTTCCTTAACATATTCGCAGCATTCCAAAAGGCTCATTATCCTCGGAAGCCTCCCTGTCCGTCCTATACCCTCCCTCTGTCCGTCCTTCGTAAAGGTAACATCAAGGATATCGGTATTGCGAAGCCCAAGGCTTTCCGCCGCTGCGTCAGCCATCCCGCATATGTCAAAATTCGTATGCATCGCATAGTAGGAAATATCACTCTTTATAAGCCTGATCAGTCTTCTTCCGCAGAAATCGTCCGTGTTTACCCGTTTTACAGGCTTAAAGATCAGAGGATGATGGGTGATGAGCATGTCTGCCCCCATCGAAGCCGCTCTGTTTACAACCTCATCGGTAGCATCAAGGGCAATATAGACCCTGTTTACCTCCTTATCCCTTCTTCCGCACAGAAGTCCGCAATTATCCCACTCAAGGGCATATTCCAAAGGAGACAGCTCTTCAAGCAGCTCTATGAGATTCTGAGATTTCATATAACCCTCCGTTATCTGTTCACCGGCTGATCAGAGTATTATCCTCTCTATTTCCACCGGACTTTCCTGCTCCATGACAAACAGCGCTTCCTCGATATATTGAAGCTCAATGCCGATACTCTTCCTTCTTGCGTTGACGCTGTCGCTGTCTGCGGCCTCTTCAAGCTTCAGCCTTATCTCACTGAGTATCCGTCTTTTTTGATAGAGATATCTTAAAAGAACGGGATGTCTTTCCTTTATCAGTATCTTTCCGTACAGATAATAAATCTCTCTGTCCAATCCCATCCTGCCGTGGCGGCATTTAATAACCGGATAGTATTTGTTCTCCTCACAGACCATGTCCTCAGAGATGATGAGATAACCGCTGTCCTCAAGAAAGTGCCGAAGCATTCCCGGCTCCGACTGCGGCTCGAGTATGAACTCTGCGGCAGAGTCGCACACGTCCTTTGAGGTTCTCATTATCTCGGCCATTAACGGACCGCCCATCCCCGCCATGACAATACAGTCCGCATCTCCTTTATTAATACCGCAAAGGCCGTTTCCCAAAACTGTCTCTATCCTGTCGGCAAGCCCCGCCTCCTCAATACTCCTTTCAGCGCCCTCAAGGGGGCCGGCATTCACATCGATCGCATAGACAAAGGGCGATATACCCTGCTCTGTCAGATAGATCGCAAGATGGGCATGATCGCATCCCACATCCGCCACTCTGAGGCCCGGAGTGACCATATTGGCTACAGTCATAAGCCTTTCAGACAGCCTGACCATCAGTCCAGATAATCCTTAAGCTTCCGGCTTCTGCTGGGATGCCTGAGTTTTCTTAAGGCCTTGGCCTCTATCTGCCTTATACGCTCACGGGTCACGTTAAACTCTTTTCCTACCTCCTCAAGAGTTCTGGCCCTGCCGTCCCTGAGCCCGAATCTCAGCTCCAGAACCTTCTGTTCCCGCTCCGTAAGTGTCTGCAGCACCTCCGTAAGCTGTTCCTTAAGCAGGGTAAAGGCCGCCGCCTCCGCGGGAACGGGCACATTGTCATCCTGTATGAAATCACCCAGATGGGAATCCTCCTCCTCACCTATGGGAGTTTCCAATGATACGGGCTCCTGTGATATCTTAAGTATCTCCCTTACTCTCTCCACCGGAAGGTTCATTTCCTCAGCGGTCTCCTCGGGGGTGGGTTCTCTTCCGAGCTCCTGCAAAAGCTGTCTGTTAACCCTTATGAGCTTGTTAATGGTCTCCACCATGTGCACCGGGATCCTTATTGTCCTTGCCTGATCGGCAATGGCTCTGGTTATGGCCTGACGTATCCACCAGGTAGCATAGGTTGAAAACTTGTATCCCTTTCTGTAGTCAAACTTTTCAACCGCCTTAATGAGCCCGAGATTTCCCTCCTGAATAAGATCCAGAAACAGCATGCCTCTGCCGACATATCTCTTTGCAATGCTGACTACCAGACGCAGATTAGCCTCGGCAAGCCTTTTCTTGGCTTCCTCGTCACCCTCCTCCATCCTCTTTGCAAGCTCTATCTCTTCCTCACCCGTAAGCAGCGACACCTTACCGATCTCCTTAAGGTACATTCTTACAGGATCCTCAACGCTTACGCCCTCTAAAACCGTCAGGTCGATATTCTCAACATCAACCTCTTCCTCCTCTGCGGGATTGAAATCCTCATCGTCCACATCCACATCCGCAAGCAGGATATCATCATCGGGCAGAAGATTGTCCTCTTCGGTTATCTGAAGGATATCTATGTTGTTCTGCTCAAGGGTCTCATAGATCTTTTCATAATTATCCTCGGAAAGCTCCATCTCGGAGAACATATCCTGGATATCATTGTTATCTATCACATTTTTCTTCTTATGCCCCAGCTTGACCAGTTCATTCAGTTTTTCGTCGAATACCGACATGTTATTCTCATCCATTCCTTTTCCTCCTCTTTCCGGGATCGCGAAAGTGGTAATATCGTTACTTTTCGCAGCCCTCCGGGCTGTGTTAATAACGTAATACCATCATGGTCCCTGACCGGTAACCTCTGATTTCATATGTTCAAGCCGCTTCTTTTTGTTAACAGAAAGCTGCATCAAAGAAATATCACCGTGGCTCTGCGACATAAGTACACTTACGCTGTTCTCAAGGATCCTGATCATCAGCTGCTTAAGTGCCCTTTCATCCACCTTCTCCTCCTCCGGCACGGAAGCGTTGAAAATGGATGCCACCTCTTCCCTTTCTCTTTCATCCGTGTAGGAATCAAGGATCGCTCCCGGATTGCTCTCTCCGGCCTCAAGCTGTTCAAACAGCTTTCCGGCCACCTGCCTGTACAGCCCTTCGCTGAAATCCTGCGCAGAGATCCCTGCCTGTTTAACGTATCGGTAAAGGCCGGGATTATACGCAAGCAGTGTAAGAAACTGCTTTTGAAGCTCGGAGATATTGTCCTTTACGTGCTCCCTTTCCCCGCTCCGTCTCGGTCTCTCGGGTATGACTATGCTCTCGTTTAAGATAGCCTGTTTTTTAACAAGCTCATTCAGGCTCTCCTGCTTTATCCTGAATCTGTCGCAGATGCTCTCAAGGTAATTGTCCCGCTCCAGGGGATCCTCGAATCTTAACAGCATCGAGGCTGCTTCCCGAAAGAACTCTGTCTTTCCCGCGGGATCCTTCAGATCGAAGCGTTCCCTCACCCTGTCAAGCTCAAAAAAGAAGCTGTTCAGTGCCTCGTCTATCCTTTTCTGATACGCTTCGCTTCCCTCGGCCTTGATAAACTCATCGGGGTCCTTATAGGGCCGCATATCGATCACCCTGCAGTTGATGCCGGCCTCCCGCAGTATCCCTATGGCCCTGAGAGCGGCATTTATTCCCGGTCCGTCGGAATCATAGCTTAACAGGACCTCCTTCGAATATTTTCCGAGAAGCCTTGCCTGCGCCGGAGTAAAGGAGGTTCCCAGTGAAGCCGCTGCCTGATCAAAGCCCGCCTGATGCAGGGTTATGACATCCAGGTAGCCTTCACAGAGGATGATCTCCTTTTTCCTGGAGCTTCGGACAAGATTCATTCCGTAAAGATTCCTTCCCTTATCAAAGATCTCCGTCTCGGGGGAATTTAAATACTTGGGCTCCCCGGCGCCCATCACCCTTCCGCCAAAGCCAATGATACGGTTTCGTATGTCCATTATGGGAAAAATGACCCTGTTCCAGAACTTATC
>DNAD01000211.1 GCA_003484785.1 Lachnospiraceae bacterium | reverse complement strand
CAAAAGGCTGTGAATAGTAACATGCGAACTTTAATGAGGCCCTGGAAAGGATCGGCTTTACGAGCAAACGGATAACGGATCTTATGATGTGCATAAAAGGAAGGATAGCAATAGACGGGTTTGCCGAACGCCATGAACAGGAGAAGGAGAAAAATAAATGAAGATAGCACTGATAAATGAAAACAGTCAGGCCGCAAAGAACGGCATTATAGAGAAGGCTCTTAAAAAGGTAGTGGAGCCCATGGGACACGAGGTGGTGAATTACGGCATGTATACAGCCGAGGATGAGACCCAGCTGACCTATGTACAGAACGGGATACTGGCAGCGGTTCTTTTGAATTCCGGGGCGGCAGACTATGTGATCACCGGCTGCGGCACCGGGGAGGGCGCGATGCTTGCGCTCAATTCCTTCCCGGGAGTGATCTGCGGGCATGTGGAGGATCCTCTGGATGCCTATACCTTTGCCCAGATCAATGACGGAAACGCCATAGCCATCCCCTTTGCAAAGGGCTTCGGCTGGGGAGGAGACCTCAATCTGGAATATATTTTCGAGAAGCTTTTCAGTGAGCCCTCGGGAGGCGGATATCCTAAGGAGAGAGCGGTTCCGGAGAAGAGAAATAAGAAGATCCTTGACGAGGTCAGGGCCGTTACCCTTAAGGACATTAAGGAGGTGCTTCCAAAGCTTGACAGAGAGCTGGTAAAGGGCGCCCTGTCGGGAGAGCATTTCGATGAATATTTCGGAAGGGACTGCAGGGATCAGGAGCTTGCGGCCCTTGTAAAGGAGCTTAAGGGATAGGGCAATATGTATATATCTATTTGAATCTGATTGACATTATTGACAATTTGCTATAAAATTTATTTTGCGGTTCGGAAGAACCGTGAGAATAATTCACAAATTAAAAGGGAGGAAAGAAATGAAGAAGAAGTTACTTAGCGCATTACTCAGCGCAGCAATGGTTGCAACACTTCTTGTTGGATGCGGCGGCGCAGGCGCAGCGGCTCCGGCAGCTACAGAGGAAGCTCCTGCGGCTACAGAGGAAGCAGCTCCTGCAGAAGATACCGCAGCAGAGGCAGAGGCAGAGGCTCCGGCTGATGCTTCGGGCGCAGGCAAGAAAGTTGCTGTTGCAATGCCTACCCAGTCTTCAGAGAGATGGATCAACGACGGTGCCAACATGAAGTCTCAGCTCGAGGCTCTCGGCTATGAAGTTGACCTTCAGTATGCAGAGGATGATGTTCAGATGCAGGTTTCCCAGATCGAGAACATGATCGCGGCAGGCGCTGACTGTCTGGTAATCGCAGCTATCGACTCAGATGCTCTCGTAAACGTAGAGGCTCAGGCTAAGGAAGCCGGAATCCCCGTTATCGCTTATGACCGTCTTCTTATGAACACCGATGCTGTTTCCTACTATGCTACCTTCGATAACAAGGGCGTAGGAACAAAGATCGGCGAGTACATCAAGGAGCACGCAGGCGGAGAAGGTCTTGACGCTGTTAAGGCTGCAGGCGAGAGCATGACCATCGAGTTCCTTATGGGATCACCTGATGACAACAACGCTCTTATGCTTTACAACGGACTTATGGAAGTTCTTCAGCCGTACCTTGATGACGGTACACTCGTTTGCAATTCCGGACGTACATCATTTGATGATACCTGTATCTTAAGATGGTCACAGGAGACCGCTCAGCAGAACCTTGAGAACTATCTCACAGGCTTCTATGCTGACGAGGATCTTGACATCGTTGCAAGCGCATTCGACGGATTCGCATACGGCGCTAAGGCAGCTCTTGAGGGAGCAGGCTACACAGCTGACAACTGGCCGATGATCACAGGTCAGGATGCTGAGCTTATGGCTACCAAGAACATCATCGCAGGAACACAGACCATGTCCATCTACAAGGATACAAGACTCCTTGCTTCCAAGTGCGTTACCATGGTTCAGGCAGTTCTTGAGGGATCAGAGCCCGAGATCAACGATACAGAGCAGTACAACAACGGTTCTATCGTAGTTCCTTCATACCTCTGCGAGCCCGTAGCTGTTGATGTAAACAACTACAAGGAGATCATCGTAGACGGTGGTTACTACACAGAGGAACAGTTAGCCAACTAATAACTACCTGGTTGTGAATTAAGCTTTTACATGAGGCGGCGATCGTTTCGCCGCCTCTTATTAAGTGAAAGGAAGGAACATCAATGTCGGATTATATCTTGGAAATGAATCATATCACCAAGGAGTTCTCCGGGGTTAAGGCGCTTGATGACGTTAATCTGAAGGTTAAGAAGGGTGAGATACATGGTCTGTGCGGCGAAAACGGAGCCGGAAAATCGACCCTGATGAATGTTCTTTCGGGCGTATATCCTTACGGAACCTATTCCGGTGATATTGTATATAAAGGAGAGGTCTGTAAATTCAGCGATCTGAAGCAAAGTGAAGCCAAGGGTATCGTTATCATTCACCAGGAGCTGGCCCTGAGTCCCCTTCTGTCGGTTGCCGAAAATGTCTTTCTCGGAAATGAGCAGACTAAGGTAAAGGGCGTGATTGACTGGACGGAAACCAGAAAAAAGGCCGCCGAGATCCTTGCAAGAGTAGGACTTGAGAATGAGGATGTCAACGTTCCGGTAAATACCCTGGGCGTTGGTAAACAGCAGCTTATCGAGATCGCAAAGGCTATGGGTAAGAAGGTTGATCTTTTGATTCTTGACGAGCCTACTGCTGCTCTTAACGATGAGGAGAGCCGCAAGCTCCTCGATATAATGATAGATCTTAAGGAAAATCACGGCGTTACCTGTATCATCATATCACACAAGCTGAACGAGCTTGAATATGTATGTGATTCACTCACGATCATAAGAGACGGACATACCATTGAGTCGCTCCATAAGGGAGTAGATGATTTCAGCGAGGACAGGGTTATAAAGGGAATGGTAGGCCGTGAGCTTACAAACCGTTATCCCGTGAGAGAAGGCGTTACCATCGGAGACGTCATCTTTGAGGTGAGCAACTGGAACGTATACCACCCGGATGATCCCGAAAGGCAGATGATCAAGGATGTAAATATCAGCGTCCGCGCGGGAGAGGTGGTAGGCCTTGCAGGGCTTATGGGAGCCGGGAGGACCGAGTTTGCCATGAGTGTCTTCGGAAAGAGCTACGGCCAGAAGATCTCCGGTCATGTTAAGATAAACGGTAAGGAGGTTCAGCTCAATTCCGTTAAGGATGCCATCGATAATAAGCTGGCCTACGTCTCCGAGGACAGAAAGACCTACGGACTGGTGCTGATAGATGATATCAAGCATAACATGACTATGGCGGCGCTTAATAATTTCTTTTCCAAAAACGGCGTTGTGGATGCCAATGAAGAGATCGTCTCTGCAGAGGAATACAAGAAAAGGATCAATGTCAAGGCAAATTCCATCGAGCAGGTGGTGGGATCCCTCTCAGGAGGAAACCAGCAGAAGGTGGTTCTGGCCAAGTGGATGCTCACCCAGCCGGATGTGCTGATCCTGGACGAGCCTACACGAGGCATTGATGTAGGTGCCAAATACGAAATATATTGTGTTATCAACGATCTTGCGAAGGCAGGAAAGGCAGTTATCGTTATTTCCTCGGAAATGCAGGAGATCATAGGTACCTGTGACAGAGTCTATGTAATAAACGACGGAGAGATCGCCGGTGAATTATCAAAGAACGAAGTATCACAGGAAAAAATAATGCAGCATATCATGGCGCATAACAGAAGGGGTGAAGCTAATGGATAAGAAGAAAGTTGTTAATATTGATATGAAGCAGTACGGTATGTTCATCGTGCTGATCGCGGTTTTTATCATATTTGCTCTTATGACGGGCGGGAAGAACCTGTCCCCCGCAAATATAAACAATCTGATAATGCAGAACAGCTACGTTGTTATTCTTGCAACAGGAATGCTTCTGTGCGTACTTACCGGTAACGTTGACCTTGGCGTAGGTTCGGTGGTTGCCCTCTGCGGTTCCGTAGTCGGTGTGCTTATAATCGATTCACACGTTCCCACAGCCGTGGCTATCATAGCTGCGATCCTGGTCGGACTGCTCTGCGGAATGTTCGCCGGCTTCTTCATTTCGGTAATGGGAGTGCCTCCCTTCATCGTAACGCTGGCTACGATGCTTATGGGCCGCGGTGCTACCTATACGATCCTGAAAGCCCAGACAAAGGGCCCCTTTGACGCAAGCTACAACTTCATCGGCGCAGGCTTCCTCCCCAAGATAGCGGTTGGGAATTTCGACCTTCTCTGTCTTATCATAGCGATCGTTGCTACCGTATTTATCATCTTCGGTGAGATCAAGAGCATTGCTACCAAGAAGAAATACGGTTTTGCGGAGAATCCCTTCTATCAGATAGTGATCAAGGACGCGGTATTCATCTTCCTTGTATGGTTCGTGCTCATAAAGCTCGGCCAGTACAGCGGATTCCCCTTCGTTCTTGTTATCATGGCATGTATCGTAGGCGTTTACAGCTTTATCACCAGCAAGACGGTAGCAGGCCGTCAGATCTACGCTCTCGGCGGCAACCGTAAGGCTGCACAGCTTTCCGGTATCAAGACTGACAGAGTGTTCTTCTGGGTATATACCAACATGGGCTTTCTGGCAGGTGTTGCGGGCGTGGTTCTTTCCGCAAGAAACGGATCAGCTACTCCCAAGGCCGGTGACGGTTTCGAGATGGATGCCATCGCATCCTGTTACCTGGGCGGCGCGGCTGTTGCCGGTGGTGCCGGTACCATATTCGGTGCGGTCATCGGAGCCTTCATCATGGGTATCCTGAACAACGGTATGTCCCTCTACGGATGGTCTACCGATATCCAGAAGATCGTAAAGGGCGCGGTTCTGCTGGTAGCCGTTACCGCGGATCTTATGTCCAAGAGAAAGAAATCCTGATAAGGAAAGGATCGGGCCGCTGCCGGCAAAGACTTACGCGGCGGGCGGCAGGATGATCTTAAATATGTTTAAGGAAGAGTGCGGGAAAGCCCGCACTCTTTCTTTAGATCAGGGTTACTATTCACAGCCTTTTG
>DNAD01000315.1 GCA_003484785.1 Lachnospiraceae bacterium | reverse complement strand
TGAGAACCGTCCCCGCCGACATCAAAGGTGGGGATGTAGCTTTCATCGGCCGACTCTTTAGCCTGCATGAAGCCTTTTACTCCCAGGTTTTCGGCCCAGCGTATCAGGCTTCTGTATTCTGCTTCGGATACCTTCCTGTTTATTTCCGGGTGTCCGTCAAGCCTGCCGTTTGGTGTATACTGGCTAAGAAGGCTTATAAGGATCTTATCCCCGAAGCTTTCATACAGATCTTTGACGATAAGCTTCGCCTGTATGAGCATTCCGGGCATAAGGAGATGCCTTACAACAACACCTTTTTTCAGTATCCTTTCTTCTTTTGAGCCTTCAAAAACGCACTCCGGGCATTGACGCACCATTTCAGCTATCGCTGCCTGCGCAGCTTTTGAATAGCCTGCGGCATTGCTGTACCGGGCGGAGTCCTTATCCCTTATATATTTAAAGTCGGGAAGATATATGTCGATAAGCCCCTCAAGGCTTTTTACGCTGTCTGCATTCAGATAGGATGATGTGTTCAGGATAAAAGGAAGCGTAAATCCCTGCATCCTGGCTGCCTTTATCGCATCCCTTATCTCCGGCAGATAAATATCTGCCGTGACGAGGTTGATATTGTGCGCGCCTTTTTCCGAAAGCTCATAGAATATCTCAATAAGGCGCTCCTTTGTTATCTCTTTTCCTACGCTGCCCCTGCTTATCAGATGATTCTGACAGAATACACATCCCATGTTACAGCCTGTGAAAAAAACGGCCCCCGACCCCCGGCTCCCGGAAATACAAGGCTCCTCCCAAAAATGCAGGGCGGCTCTTGCGATCCGCATTGCGGCGGAAGCTTTGCAATAACCGGTCCGCTCATAGCGGTTTACCCCGCATCTCCTGGGGCATAGCGTACAATCTTCGTATTCACTGTATCTGTTATCTGTTGTCATGACTCATATTTTAGCATCGATATAACTGCTTGAAAACCATTGTTATCATGGGAAGGGTGGTGTTTGCTTTACTCGCCTTTGTATTATATAATAATTTCAATTCTAACTGCCTGGTACCTTCACAGTTACGAGCCGCTGCGACGGGGCTTATTCCGGCTCAGATACGTTTTTTCGGAATACGCGGTAAATGCGCAGCCATGTACTGAACAGTTACCACCAATTTTATTATGGTAAACGGGCTCAGGATCTTTTTTGACCAATCTTTACGTTTTGCCGGATGAGGTTTCTGAGTTTGTTTACTGAAAACAATAAACAGGAGGCGAGACATGAAAAGAAGAATTTTACCGATCGTTCTGGCGCTTACAATGGGGCTTTCATTAACAGGATTTACTTCAAAGACGGCGGGGGACAGTGCTGCCGGAACAGAGAAACAGTCGGAGACGGGAAAGGATGAGAAGAAAGCACCTTCCAAATCCGCCTATCTTCTGGCAAACGGATATGAGCTGATGGATGGCTTGACGGTACCTGTGGGGATAAGTAACAAAGATCTGGGGGTAGAGGGACAGGAACCGAAAAATGCGGAAAAACTGTCTGTTGATATCCCGCAGCAAAAAGAGAAGATGAATATGTATGTTTACCGTCCCGCAAATTACAAAAAGGGTGATAAAACGCCTGTTATTTATTTTATTCACGGCGGCGGTTATCATTTCGGCAATGTCAGCATGGATGAGTCAAAGGTACAAGGCGTGGCGGACGGGAGCAATGCTACGGTCGTTGCTCCCGACTATACGCTTTCCCTGGATCCTTCCTACAAGTATCCCATGGAGCTTGAACAGGTATATGCGGGGCTCCTTTACATTTATGAGCATGCGGATGAATTAAATGTGGATAAGAATAATATGCTCATTGAGGGAGAAAGCGCAGGAGGAGGGCTGACCGCGCGTCTGGCTCTTTATAACCGGGATAAGGGGAAGGTTCCTTTAAAGGGGCAGATACTGATCTATCCCATGCTTGACTACCGTACCGGCGGCGACGAGGATATTTACAATAATGAATATGCCGGGGAGTTTGTCTGGACAAAGGAGAACAATGTCTTTGGATGGGGAAAGCTGATCGAAGGACAGGAGAAGAAGCTTACCGATGAAGAGATGATATATTTTTCACCTGCGGTGGCAACGGTTGAGCAGCTGGAGGGATTGCCTCAGACCTTCATGATCGTCGGCAGCCTCGATCTTTTCTGCGATGAAGATATGGATTATGCTCAAAAGCTTATGCAGGCCGGTGTATTTACAGAGCTTCATGTTGAACCCGGAGTTCCTCACGCTTATGAATACCTGGAGTGGACGCCTCAGGCAGACCGGTTCTTTGAACTGAGAGATAATGCCACTACGCGGATGCTTGGAAACAACGTGGCAGAAAAAGCATACGGGGATATCCTTAAGTATCTCTTTGGACTGTAAACAATCAAGGCGGCTCATTTCTGAGCTGCCTTTTTTAAATGACCCCCGGGGGCCAGAAATTGTTTATCCTACTCCCATGCTTGCGAAAAGAGCGGCGATGTCTTCCGGCGACATCTTGGCATTGGGATCTCCCATCGGAGGAGGTGTCGGCACAGGCGCGGGAGCCGGAGCGGGCTTGGGAGCAGGCATCGGCTCGATAACAGGTTTGGGCGCGGGCTCGGGCACGGGCTCAACCACGGGC
>DNAD01000208.1 GCA_003484785.1 Lachnospiraceae bacterium | reverse complement strand
TCGAGAGTGCTGATGAAAAATCTTAGGCGTAGCGGGCTACGCCGGCGATTTTTCGTCAGTACTATCGGGCAAAAAGACAAGCAAAGGTGTATAAGTTATTTTTCAACAGTTCCTTAGTCAGTACGGGACTACGCATTTACTGCGTAGTCCCAAAACTGTGGATGCTAACAACAGCTCATGATCACCCGATAAAAACAGAAAAGTGATCCCTTGCTGAGCACCTGCCGAAGGCCTCAGGGGAAGGGATAGCTTTTAAGGGGTGTCATTTCCATCTCCATGCATCCGGCCCTCATATCATCACAGAGCTTCCAGAGCTCCTCTTCGTTCATATCCGACTTCTGTGATACTTCCGTATCCCACTGTCCCGTTGTGTTGTGGTAGGGGATAATGACATCAAAGTTATCGCCCTCCGTGTCGGTAAAATAAAAGTCCTCGCAGGTAAGCTCAGATTTTCCGGGGTCAAGATGAAATGTTCCGAAGGCGCTGTAGGCTGCTCCGCCGGACCCGAAATAATAAAACCTGTTTCCTCCCAGCCACTGATAGCTGCTGCGGGCCCAGCCCTCCAGAAACTTTACTATATCGTCGCCGATCATGGTATATCCGCCAAGGATCTCACCTGTACCAGAAACCTCGTCTTTTTCGTCCGGTATTGTCCCTATCATAAGCTCAGGTATCCCGTCATTGTTTATATCCTCTATATTATAGCCAAGGATATTAAGAAGCTCGTCCTTCTCCACCATGTTTGCCATGTCCATGACGCCGGAGGAAACATATTCAAAGCGGTCATCCTCATGGAAGCCGTTGTATATAAGATTGCAGGTTTCGTTGAGCACGGGAGCATAGAGGCTCAGACCATCCGATACTTCCGGCTGTTCTGCCTGCTTTCCCTGATCTTCGGACGCTTGTGCGGTATCCACGGACCCTTTTTCGGGCTGAGCTTCGGAGCCGTCCGTATCAGCGCTTTCTGCGGGAGCTTCGATGGTAATGGGATCGTCTGCCGCGTCAGGCTTTTTTTCGCTACAGCCTGCAAACGACAGCAGAAGACAAGACGTAAGAAACAGTAATGCATGTTTTTTCATAGTGATCCTCCATTTAATTATAACTGTAAATATCTTAAGGAAATGATCCGGTCCCGAACAAATTTACGCCTTAAAAGCTTCGTCCGGAGCCTGAATGGGAACTTCCGGAAGAGCCCGAATAGGAGCCTGAATATGAGGAACGCCCGGATGAGGAGCCGCCTGTGCTGTCGGATCTTGTGACCACAGGGTCGTATTTTTTTGTTTTTGAGCTATTTAAGAAGGTGTCGCGTACCTTCGTGACCTTAAGACTTCCCGGTACCAGATAATTGTCGGCATTTTCTTTTATCTCAGGTGTCTCCATATTCTTTTTAGCCTTAGAGTGCATGATAGAGGCAAGGATAAGTCCGAGAATGACCTCTGCAAGAGTCGAAAGCCCCCAGGATACAGCCGACCTGGGAGCACGCCCCGTTTTGAGCATGTGACCGGCCTGGGATAACCAGGCATCTGCTGCGTTAAAAATATCGGATTCAGAGGAGACTGCCCATGAAAACCTGCTCTCCATCCTTTCTTTGTTGACCTCGGTAAGCTTTGAGGCTGTTTTCCCATATGCACTCACGTAAGAAGAGGCGGAATATCCGGGCCTTTTGAAAATTGTGAAAAGAAGCCCGCTATGATCATCGGGGAGACCATAGCCGTTAAAGGTAAAGAACTTACGGGCGAAATCATCCTCATCCATGCTTCCGTGACTTCTGGCCAGGTATACAACTACATCGGTATCATACTTTTGCGACAGTTCGCCGGCCCTTGCGGTAAGAGCATTCAGCTCTTCATGAGAGAGGATACCGGTCTCGTCAACGACCCTGGGAGCCTCTGCATTGTAGAAAGGCTCAAAAGAGCTCTCCGATAAAAGGGTCCAGTCAGGCATATAAGGAGAGCCCGTAAGGTAGATCCTCCTGAAATTCTCGATCCAGTCGGCTACCCCCTCGTAATAGTCCCCGTCAACCATATAGCCGTAGAGAATGTCATCTATGTCATTGGCAACCTCCTCGGTATACAACCTTCTGGTTGCCGGCCCCGTACAGCACGACCAGAAGCCCCTGTCATCCGGATCCATGCAGATGAAAAGAACCACGCCTTCCCGGTCTTTGCCGATCCCGTAGCCGTTAAAATCGTAAAAATCGGCGGCGTAAACGTCCCGTCCGAGCCCGTAGGCGGATACGTCGGTAAAAACGACTATATCCCTGCCAAGCTCTTTTCTTATCTCAGAAAGCCTTTCCTCCATCGAAGCCTCTTCTTCATCGGTAAAGAGCCCTGCTGCATCCACAACCCTTGCTGCATCGGGATCTTCGTAAAACGGGAAGTGCTGCGGATCCACGGGATACCAGGCGGGCATGGAGCCTCCCTCGCCGACCCTTTTTGATGGATCGGTTTCTTTCGTATCTGAAGCTTTCTCTTGCGCAGCTTCGTCTTCGGAAAATTCCGTGCTCTTAAGGCTTTCCGATACTTCGTTATCGAGCTCTGCTTCTGCCTCATCGCTTTCTGCCTCTGTCTCGTCCGTATCGGTCTCTGGCGCCTCCTCCGAAGCTTTCGGGCCGGGAGCCTGCCCCTCTGAAGCGCCTTCATCCTTAAGATAGTTGCCAATAAACCTTAAGGAGGCATAAAGAGGGCCGTATACTCCGTATTCCTCCTTAAATTTAAGAACCGAGCCCTCGACATATTTAATATAAGCTTCGGGAACGGCATCCCTTGCCGCGCCGTAGGCCTCTATCAGGAGCTCATCCGATTCGGTATCCCAAATAACCTGAAAACCGTCCTTATCCGGACCGTAGCCGAAACCGCATTCCTTGTAATGCAGCTCTGCGGCCTCGGAGAGAGAATGGCCTTCATAACGATCCGGTGTAATGGCAAGCAGAGCGATGTCCAGATGATGCTTTTGCATGAAGCTCAGACACTCCTCATCAAGGCTCTGTTCCTGCGCTTCGGACAAGCCTCCGGAGGTATCGACCCCGCGGTAGTAGGCCTCACTGTACATATCCTCCGCGTAGATCGTGAGGGCTGAGGAAATGATCCGATCCAAAAAGCGGATCGGATCGGCACGAACAAGTTCGTGCCTAAGCGCACAATCTGCTGAGCAGATTGGCGCGGGGGAAATGATCCGATCCCAAAAGGGGATCGGATCGGCACAAACAGGTTCGTGCCTAAGCGCACAA
>DNAD01000113.1 GCA_003484785.1 Lachnospiraceae bacterium | reverse complement strand
CTTTCCTCATCGATCTTAAGAAGCCCGTCGCACTCTGCCCTAAGCTCGATCTTGCCCTCCTTTATGTCCTGTGTTCGTGTAAGATGATCGTTTTTGCAGAGGTCGTAAAGGATAAGGGCCGCATCGTTCTCATGCAGCATGTTTTCCCCGGTTTCCCAGATATAGACATGATCCTTTCCCACCGACAAAAGCACCGGAATATCTTCTTCCCGTATGATATGGCCCTTTCTGAAAACAGGCCCCTTACTCTCTCCTCTTACTATCCGTGTTATGTCGTGACAGAGCATCTGTCCCACGGCATCTTTTGTATCAATAAGCTTCATATAACTCCTTACCCGCGCCGTTTTGCCCGCAGATCCTGCGATCCGCCTTTCGGATCGGTTCATTTCCTCAAACGACCTCAAAGAGAACCTCGATCTCTCCTCCGCACACCTCACCCTCATCAGAGGCAGCGTCGGCAGAAAGGCTGAAGCTCTTAAGCTCCGGCCTGTCTGCTCCCCTTTCAAGCATCTCTCTTCCGTTTTCAGTCACTTTCGCCTCAAGCAGCCCTCCGCCTATGGTATTAACGTTTCTGTCCTTAAGGATGAGCATCTTCGTTCCCACGGATCTGGGCGCGCTTCCCTTCCTTTGGATTATGGTCGCCAGTATCTTTTTCTCCGAAGCTTCCCCCTCAGAGACCGGAGTATTTATGGCATCGAGGATATCCTTCGGAAAAGCCTGGTGGCTGTCCGAATTCTTAACCGCCGTTATCTGGGCCATTATGGAGACTGCGATCTCTTCGGGAGTCTCGGCGCCTATCTCAAGACCTATCGGGGAATAAACCCTGTCAAGGACATTTTTATCAACGCCCGTTTTAAGAAGGTTTTCCCTGACAATGGCAACCCTTCTTGCGCTCCCCATCGCTCCTATATAGGCATGGGGCTTTTCGCAGATAAGCCTTAAGCATCTCTCATCCCAGCTGTGGCCTCTGGTAACCACTACGAAATAATGCCCCCTGCTGCCTTCGATCCCGTTAAGGGCTTCCTCAAAGCCTGCAGTGATCACCCTGTCCGCCCCGGCCTCCCTTGCGTTTTCGCAAAATTCCGACCGGTCATCTATGGCGGTCACCTCAAAGCCCAGCATTTTGGCCAGCCTTATAATGGGCAGGGAGACATGGCCGCAGCCGCAGATCACAAGCTTTTTGCCCTGCCTTACGTGCTCCGTATATACTATCCGGCTTAAAAGCTTATGGACCCCGTCCTCTGACATTGACATAAGCTCCTTTTCATGCTCCCTGAAATAGTCATCCCCCGAAGTGCAAAAAGCAAGGCCGTTTTCGTCAAACGCTGCCTTTTCTCCCGCATTAACCCCGTTTAGCACCGTGACCAGGCTAAGAGCCGGATCCGGGCCGATCTTTGCTATCTTTTTATAAAATTCATTCATATCCGGCTATCCTCCTTCCCGAAACATACTTATCCTTTATATATCTCTCATCACCCAGATAAACGAACCTCTCCAGCCTCTCTTCGGGACTGAGCCCCTCCCTCGCCGTAAAGATCCGCCCATCCTCAAGGACAAGGGCATCAAAGGGCGCCCCCTTTTCAAAGCTTCCGGCATTTCCGAAGAACCTTCCGCCTCCTTTGGTGGCGATGTAGAACGCCTGCGGAAATGTCAGCGGAGGGATGGTGTCATCCAGAAGGCTAAAGCGGAGCTTTGATACATAAACGGCGTTTCTTACTGCCGCAAGCATCGAGGTGGAGGAGCCGCCTGCCACATCGGTGGCAAGGGACAGGTTTATTCCCATCTCAAGATATTTTGAAGCCGGAGCTGCGCCGGAGCACAGGTTCGTATTCGATTCGGGGCAGTGAGCTATGAATACGCCCTTTTCCTTAAGCAGAGCCAGCTCCTCTTTGCCGCTGTGGACACAATGGGCCATAACCACAGGTCCCGAAACGTCAAGAAGCCCTGCCTTTTCATAGCTTTGTGCATAGCAGGCAGTATCCGGCTCGAGCTCCTTTACCAGCCTGATCTCCGAAAGATTCTCGGAAAGATGAGACTGTACCGGTGCAGAGTGCTTTTTTGCAAGCTCTGCGAGGCCCTTCATAAGCTCCCTGGTACAGGAGACCGTAAAACGAGGAGTTATGATCGGATAAGTATTCGTAAAACCCGCAGTCTTTACCTGTTCAAGCCACTTTTCTGTATCGGCAAGGGAGCCTTGTGTGCTCTCTCTGTAATATGAGGGAACGTTTCTGTCCATATTGACCTTTCCCACGAAGGTCACCAGTCCGCTTTCCTCAAACAGCCTCATCAGCAGAAGGGTCGCATCCCTGTGTGAGGTGGCAAAAACACAGGCACGGGTGGTAAAGCCTTTTCTCAGCTCATCCGTAAACAGCCTATACGCCTTCCCGGCATAAGACAGATCCGCATATTTTGCCTCCTCGGGGAAGGTATAGCTCTCCAGCCATGAGAGAAGCTCCATATCCATGCCGTTTCCCCGAAACTGGTATTGCGGCGCGTGGATGTGAAGGTCGATAAGCCCCGGTATTATAAGGCTTTTCTCCGTGTCCTTCACAGGCAGAGCCTCAAATTCGCAGGGCAGCTTTTCATACACTCCCTGTGAGACCCCGTTTAAGCATACCGCATATCCGTCCTCAAGGCATACAAGCTCACCCGGGCTCTTACTGTATACAACCGTGCCGCGAAGCACAAAACTGTCGCAGTTACCCATATGACCGATCAGACCATCCTTTCCAGAGCAGAACATAATTACCATTCACGGCAAACCGATTACATTATAAGGTGTACGGGATAAAAGTGCAACGCGGTTGCAACAACCGTCTTACGTTTGCTATAATTATGTTACTATTCACAGCCTTTTGGGCTGTGAATAGTAACATAATTATACAAAGTTTTCAGCGGGTACTTATCGGGAAAGGTATATATGAGCAAAAAAACAGTAATAGCCCTTGGCGGAAATGCTCTGGGCAATAACCTCCCGCAGCAGATGGCTGCGGTTAAAAAGACCTCTGCGGCAATCGCCGATCTGATAGAGGCGCATCACGAAGTGGTCATCGTTCACGGAAACGGCCCTCAGGTAGGGATGATACAAAACGCAATGACCCTGCTTACAAGAACCGATCCGGAAAAATTTGTCCACTGCCCTCTCTCGGTGTGCGTAGCCATGAGCCAGGGCTATATAGGCTATGATCTCCAGAATGCTCTCAAGGAGGAGCTTTTAAACCGCGGGATCAAAAAGGACTGTGCCACCGTTCTTACCCAGGTGGAGGTGGACCCGAAGGATCCGGCCTTTGATAATCCCACCAAACCGATAGGAGCCTTTATGACGAAGGAGGAAGCGGATTCTCTTATAAAGGATCGTGATTATAACGTTATCGAGGACGCCGGCAGAGGCTGGCGCAGGGTAGTTGCCTCCCCAAAACCGAAGGCAATAGTTGAACTTGATACCATACGCTCTCTTATGGAATCGGATCATATAGTTGTGGCCTGCGGAGGAGGAGGGATACCGGTATATCACACCTCAGAGCATCACCTTAAGGGAGCGGCGGCAGTCATAGACAAGGACTTTGCGGCGGAATGCCTTGCGGAATCTCTTGATGCCGATCTGCTGATCATACTCACCGCCGTGGAAAAGGTCGCCATCCGTTTCAATACCCCCGAAGAAAAGTGGCTTTCAAAGCTTACCCCCGGGGAGGCGAAAAAATATATCGAAGCCGGAGAATTTGCTGCCGGCTCCATGCTTCCCAAGGTCGAGGCAGCCGTTAAATT
>DNAD01000306.1 GCA_003484785.1 Lachnospiraceae bacterium | reverse complement strand
CTCCTTTCTGTTTGGAGGATCAGCCAACCGCCATGCCATTGCAGTGCTATGCTCTGTTTGCATACAGAGCTTTTTTATTTTAACAATTTCTAAATTTAGCGTCAATCTGCATATCTTACAAAATACGGGTGTTGTGTTTCTGGTTTTCTTTTCCTTTTAACAGTTTGAATTGTGTGCATTGCACAAGAATCTATAATTGAGAAAAATGTTTTATAGTATGTTAAGAAACGGGAAAATAAGTCGATAAAGATATTGAACATTAAAATTGATGCAGATGCGCAATCCTTAAAAAGGTAATGATCCGATCCATGAAACGGATCGGATCGGCTCAGACTAAAGTTTGAGCCTAAGTGCACGATTTGCTTGCAAATCGGCACATAAAGGAGTATGTGACATTTACATGGAAGTATAAAAGGAGGTAGTTTTCATGCGTATCGAGGGATATAACGGTATCAATCAGATCTACAAGCCGAAGAGCGTTTCGAGGCCGAACGCAGTGGGAAAGACGGCGTATCAGCCTGACTCTATCCAGATATCCGGCTTCGGCAAGGATCTTCAGACGGCAAGGCAGGCGTTAAACGGTGTTTCCGATGTGAGAGAGGACAAGGTAAGGCCCATAAAGGAGCAGCTGGCCGCAGGAACCTACAGCGTTGACAGCAGTGATTTTGCATCCAGGCTTTTAGAGAAGTATCAGGAGAAGGTGGTATTCTGACGGCCGGCAGGAAGTATACAGCAGCTTCATCAAAATACAGCGGTCAATATCACTTATTAGAAAAACGGGGGAGGGAGCTGACAGGTGGCAAGCTTAATGGAAGATCTGATGGATACGCTTGAGCAGGAGTGTAAGCTTTACGAAGAGCTGCTTGTTCTCTCTACGGACAAGACCCCTGTGATCGTTTCGGGAAATATCGCGGAGCTGACAAGGATATCGGATAAGGAGCAGCTGGTAGTCGACAGGATAGGCGCTCTGGAGAATAAAAGAGAATCCGTCACAAAGGACATAGCAGAGGTATTGAATAAGGACGTTGAAAGCCTGAAGCTTACGAACCTCATCCGGATGCTGGGAAAGCAGCCCGAGGAGCAGAAAAGACTGTCGGTGATCCATGACAGACTGAAGGAAGCGGTAGGAAACGTAAGAAAGATCAACGAACACAATCAGGATCTGATAACCCACTCGCTTGAGATGGTGGAATTTGACCTTAACATGATACAGTCGCTGAGGCAGGCTCCGGAGACCGCCAATTACGGCAGAAGGGGCTACGGAACCGGGGAAGTCCTCGGAAGCTTTGGCGGAGGCTTTGACGCTAAACAGTAAAGAAGACCGGGACAGGGAGAAGAATATGAGTTTATTCGGTGGATTATATGTCGGCCAGTCGGGAGTACAGACCAGCCAGAACGCGCTAAATACAACGGCTCATAACCTTTCAAATATCGAGACCCAGGGATATGTAAGGCAGCAGGTCTTGCAGGGAGACCGGGTGTACAACCCCGTGACGGGAACGGCGGCGATCTCAAAGATGCAGTCGGGGCTCGGTGTGGAATATTCCAAGGTCAGGCAGGTAAGAGATGGTTTTCTGGATACCTCCTATCGCAGAGAGGTCGGAAGAGCATCTTTTTATGATACATATTATGAAACCACAAATGAGATAGATACCTTCCTTGGCGAGCTGACGGGAGCCTCCTTTAAATCCTCACTGACCAACCTGTGGACCTCGGTTGAGGAGCTTCAGAAGGATCCTGCCAGCGCCGTTACGGAGGGACAGTTCGTCTCCTGTGCTTCACAGTTTCTGGACAGGGCACAGGCCGTATACAACGGCCTTAAGGATTACCAGGACAACTTAAACGCCCAGATAAAGGACGTAATCGAGCAGATAAATGACCTCGGCCAGCAGATCTCCAAATATAACGACATGATCGTCAGAGTGGAGGTTGGCTCGGAGGAGGCTAACGATATAAGGGATGCCAGGAACAAATGCCTGGACGAGCTGGGAAAGCTCGGAAATATTACCAGCGAAGAGAACCCCGTGGGAGCGGTGGATGTTTCCTTTGAGGGAGTAAGCTTCGTAATAGCCGGCAAGACCAAAGTATTTGAAATGGGAGTAAAGACCGATCCGAATACCGGTTTCCATACGCCGATATGGAGCTCCTTTAACGACATGGAGGTATTCAACTGCAACCAGGAGATATCCACCAAGTTAAACACAAATGTGGGCTCCCTCAAGGCGATAGTTCTTGCAAGAGGCGACAGAAGAGCAAACTATACAGATATTCAGGATGAGAACCTCTATAACAGAGGGGAAGTAAAAGATGACGGAACCGGTAAGATGGCTACGGCGAATTCCGTACTGATGAACACCATGGCGGAGTTTGATAATCTCATACACGGGGTCGTAACGCATGTGAATAATATACTGGCGGGGGAGGATACGGTATATGCGACCGAGTTGACCGATCCGGACAATATTGGAGCGGATATTCATGAGGTTCCTGCGGATAAACAGGCATTATATACGGATCCCGCAAAGCAGCCCAAGGAACTCTTTGTAAGACTGGGATCGGACAGATATGACTCAACCGGTCAATATACAAAAGAGGATACTACGAAATCTCCCGGTGATACCACATCGATGTATACCATCGCAAATATTAAGATAAACCCCGAGCTCTTAAAGGAGCCCACCCTTTTAGGCTATCCCGACAGGAACTTTACGACAGCGGATAAAAACGTGGACCAGACCAAGGCTGACGCACTGGCGGAGGCCTTCAGCACACAGGGAAGCATACTAAACCCCAACGTTACCAAAAAGAGTAACTTTATCGACCTTTATTCCGATATGGTCGGCTCTCTTTCCACGGCGGGCTACATATATAAGAGCATGTCGGAAAGCCAGAACCAGACGGCGACGCAGATAGACAACAGCCGCCAGCAGATCATGGGAGTTTCCTCCAATGAAGAGCTGCAGAACATGATAAAATTCCAGAATGCCTTCAACGCGGCAAGCAGGTACATAAATACGGTAAATGACATGATAGATCATCTCCTGAACAGACTGGGAGCGTAGAGGTAATGCGCACAATTTGCAAGCAAATTGGCGAAAGAGGAAATTATGCAGTCGTCAAAGCCGACTGCAACGGAACAAACGATTGTTTGTTCCGAAGCGCACAATCAGCAGAGCTGATTGGCGCGGAAAGGTGGTGGGTGAATGCCTTCAACATTTTTTGGATTAAATATTGCATATACGGGGCTGCAGGCGGCCAATGCATGGCTTAACACGACCGGAAACAATATATCGAACATAGAGACGGAGGGATATTCCAGGCAGAAGGTGACACAGCAGGCTGCGGACGCCCTGAGGCTGCGCACGACCTACGGAATGGCCGGGGCAGGCGTCAACGCGCTCTCCATCGACCAGATCAGGAACGAGTATTACGATCTCAAGTACTGGAATTCCAACTCTACCCTGGGAATATACGAAGAACGCAAGTCCTATATGTTCCAGATCGAGGACTATTTCAACGAGACCGATACCATGAGAGGGTTCAATACCATCTTCAGCGACGTTTTCTCATCCCTGGATGAGGTCTATAAGAGCGCAGGGGACGATACGGTAAAGGAACAGTTCCTGGGACAGGCGGGAAATCTCTGCAATTATTTCAAGGAAATGTCCACAAACCTGAGGAAGCTTCAGGAGGATGCCAACTCTCAGATAAAGAACAAGGCGGAGCAGATAAACGCTCTGGGCTCCCAGATCGCTACCCTCAATAAGCAGATAAACATGATCGAGTGCAACAGGGTGGTGGCCAACGAGCTGCGGGACAAGAGATCGCTGCTTATTGACGAGCTTTCAAAGATCGTGACCGTCGAGGTTGAAGAGACTCCTATCTATACCGAGGAGGGCGGAAAGGGCGCGAATGCCGAGAAGTCCGGAATGAACAATTACGTGGTAAGCATCGCCGGCGGACAGATTCTGGTAGACAGATATAATTACAATACTCTTGAAGTAACCGCAAGGACCAGTAAGGTAAACCAGTCGGACGCAGAAGGGCTTTTTGACCTCACATGGTCCAACGGACTTGATTTTAACCTTTACGGAAAGAACCTAAGCGGGGAGCTTAAGGGGCTCATAGATATCAGAGACGGGAATAATGATGAGTATTTTCATGGGAAGATCAATGCGGTCACGCCTCAGGGATCGGTAGTTGACACTGACGGTAAGACAAAAAACTCATATAAGGTAACCGTGGATACCTCGGATTATGACTATCTCAAGGATATAAACAAATTTACCGTGCCGGCCAGCTCTGAGGACGGAGAAGGACTGAGACTCGGTAATAAAATGGTAAAATATACCGGCTGGGAAATGAATACCAATGGAAGCTGTACCTTTACCGTAATATCGGATACTGACCTTACCAGCTATAAAGACAGGGAGGCGAGCATCGGTACCAGCGTTAACTACATGGGTATTCCCTACTATCAGGAACAGATGAATGAATGGCTAAGGCATTTTGCCGGGGCCATGAACGATATCGAGAAGACGGCAAAGGATAAGGACGGAAAGAATGCGGAGGTTTTGTTTGCAGTAAAAAAGACCGCTGATGAGGGCTATAACAAGCTCGATGATGAGTATAACAGTGATGGATCGAGAAAGACAAATACTGTTTACAAATCCGACGGAGATAATTATTATCAAATCACATCATCGACTGTTCAGGTCAATCCGAGCATGCTTAAGAACGTGGACAATTTCCTGACCTATACGAACTGGTCCGACGGTCAGGATACCCAGGATATCGTCGAAAAGATGAAGACGGTAAAAACCGACAAGTCCAAGGTTAATTTCAGAGGCTGCAGCGCACAGGAATTTTTACAGACCATTACCGCGGACATAGCCTTAAACGCCGGTGCTGCCTCTTCCTTCGAGCAGAATTACACCGACATAAGCAATTCGATCTCAAACCAGAGGAAAATGGTCTCGGGAGTGGATAATGACGAGGAGGCCCTGAACCTTGTGAAATTCAGGGAAGCCTATAACCTTGCGGCAAAGATGATGTCGGTCATGCAGGAGATATACGACAGGCTGATAAACAGTACGGGGGTATGATTGCAGATAATAAGCCATTTT
>DNAD01000037.1:1327-8417 GCA_003484785.1 Lachnospiraceae bacterium | reverse complement strand
GTAAAACAACCGCAGAAAACAATCCCCCAAAAAGATTGACATCAGAGGAATAAAATCCTATTCTTATTATATAGTCAGCATCCGATTGCCTGATGCATTTCGTTCACTTTATAACGGAGGTGATGACATGGATCTTAATAATATGGTCGAATATATGCCCGCCATGACCTGTGTTGTTTCCGTGGAGAAGCTTCCCGGAGGCCGATACGGCAAGATACGCCTGGTTGCCGGAAATAAGGCATATATTGATTCCATCGAGCACCCCGCTCCGGGCACCGAGATGCTTAAGAACCGGTTTGTTCCTGACAGTGAATATACTGATTATCTGACAAGAGATCTGAATTTCGAGGATTTCTGCTACCGCGCCGCGGTGGAAAAGAAATGCCTTCATTCCTATGTTCACCCTGACAGGATGGATGTTTGGCTGAACATGTTCTTTTTGCCCTTTGGCGAGGAAGAGGGCGATCTGTGCTACTGCCTTTATATAATGGAGATCAATTTTGAGGCCGATTCCGGAAATATGTCACACGCATCTTCGGAAACGGCTTCTTCTGTTCTCGATACCTGTATCAGGCTTCGCGGAACAAACGACTTTAAGGCTACCATGAAGGATGTGATCAGCGATATCCGCAAGCTCTGCAATGCGGAGCACTGCTGTATCCTGGTCATGAACGAGCTGGAAAGATCCTGTAGTGTTCTGGGCGAAGCCTTCAGAGAGGGATCCGCCCTTCTTCCAATGGATACCTATCTGGATGATGAGTTTTACGATATAGCCGATTCATGGACTACCACCATTGCCGGCAGCAATTGTCTGATCGCCAAGAATGCTCAGGATATGGAGGTCATCAGGGAAAGAAACCCCGTATGGTACGAATCCCTGACCTCGGCCGGGGCGCATAATATAATCCTGTTTCCGCTAAAATCACGGAACCAGCTGTTGGGTTACATGTGGGCGCTCAATTTCGATCAGGACCGCTCCGTTATTATCAAGGAAACTCTGGAGGTGACCACCTTCATCCTTGGCTCGGAGCTGGGCAACTATCTGCTGCTTGACAGGCTCAGGTTCATAAGCTCCAAGGACTTGCTTACCGACACCCTGAACCGTAACGAAATGAACAACGTGGTAGACAATCTCGCAAACGGGGCATCGAAAAATACCTCGGTGGGTGTTGTGTTTGCCGATCTTAACGGGCTTAAGGAGAGAAACGATCTGGACGGGCATAACGCGGGCGATATTCTTCTTAAAAGGGCTGCCTCCCTGCTTCGGGAGGTATTTGAGGATGATCAGATATTCCGTGCCGGCGGTGACGAGTTCTCAGTGATCATTCCCGGAATAACTGAAGAGGAATTGAATCAGCGCATAGAAAAGGTACGAGAGCTCTGTGACAGAAGCACCGACGTATCCTTTGCCCTTGGCGGCTGTGTGGAGGATGACAGCTCTAATGTGCGTATGGCGCTTCGCCGTGCGGACGAGAGGATGTATGAGGATAAGAGAAAATACTATGCCGATGCTCCCGAACGGATAAATGAAAGCAGAAGGAACCGCTCCGTCACGCCGCTTACCGAAGAAAAGCTCCGGGAACAGAATATCTTTAAGGAGATGAACTACGATACCCTGACCGGGCTTCCGAGCATGTCCTACTTCTTCAGGCTGGCCGAGGAAGGCCGTAAGAAGATGCATGAACAGAATATCCCCTCAGCGCTTTTATTCTTTAATCTGAACGGGATTAAATATTACAATAAAAAATATGGCTTTACCGAAGGGGATGTCCTTATAAAGGAGCTTGCAAAGGCGATCACAAAGCAGTTCGGCGAGGAAAGATGCAGTCGTTTCGGGCAGGATCATTTTGCGGCATTTACCGAGGAGGAAGGCAGCACTAAAAAGATCATACGTGTATTCAGGCAGATGAAGAGCGCCAACGGAGGCAGGTCTCTTCCCGTCAGGGTCGGGATCTATCCCGACTCAATGGGAATGGTGGAAACCTCTCTGGCCTGTGACAGAGCCAAATATGCCTGCAATGCCAGGAAGGACGATCATAATTCCTGCTTCAATTTCTATGACGATAAAATGCTTGCCAGGGAGCTGAACAGACAGTATGTGGTGGATAATCTCGACCGTGCCCTTGCCGAGAACTGGATCACTGCATTCTATCAACCGATAGTAAGAGCCACAGGCAGGAAGGTCTGTGACGAAGAGGCCCTTGCAAGGTGGATCGATCCCGAAAAAGGAATGCTCTCCCCGGCCGACTTTATCCCCATTCTCGAGGACACAAGGCTGATCTATAAGGTCGATCTGCGTATAGTTGACATCATTCTCGAAAAGCTTAAAAATCAGAGACACGCCGGTCTTCATACGGTTCCGGTCTCCGTTAACCTCTCAAGAACCGATTTCGAGATGTGTGATATAGTCGATGAGATATGCAACCGCGTCGATGCGGCGGGTGTGCCGAGGGATCTCATCACCATCGAGATAACCGAAAGTGTCATCGGTGAAAACTTCGACTATATGAAGGAACAGATAGAAAGGTTCCAGAAGCTGGGTTTCAAGGTCTGGATGGACGATTTCGGAAGCGGATATTCCTCCCTGGATCTTCTTCAGGAGCTGCAGTTTGACCTTATAAAGTTTGACATGCGCTTCATGAGGCAGTTTGAGAAGAGTCCCAAATCACGAATAATCCTGACCGAGCTTATGAGGATGGCCGTAAGTCTCAATATCGAGACCGTCACCGAAGGAGTTGAAACCCCGGAACAGGTGGAGTTTTTATGCGAGATCGGATGCACAAAGATGCAGGGGTATTATTTCTGCAAGCCTATTCCTTACGAGGAGATCCTTGAAAGGAACAGAAAGGGGATACAGATAGGCTTTGAGAATCCCGCGGAGTCGGAATATTACCGGATCGTCAGTTCGCTGAACCTCTATGACCTCGGCGCCGTTTCCAGTGAGGATTCCGAGTCGATCAAACAGTATTTTAATACCCAGCCCATGGCTGTCGTGGAATATGACGGAGGAAGCATAACCGTAAGCCGCGCCAACAGAGCCTACAGGGAATTTGCCAACGGCCGGCAGAATCTGATAAAGGTAGGCGAGACCAGGACTCAGACGGAATTGTATACAGAGCTTGGCAAGGCACTTCTGAACGCCATGGTTCAATGTGTGAACATCGGGCAGAGAGTCTTTATCAATGAGCCCATTTCAGACGGAGATACGGTTCACTCCCTCATCCGAAAGGTTTCCCGGAATCCTGTAAGAGGGGTATGCGCCTACGCACTGGTAATTCTGGGGGTCACCCCGAAGAGCGAGCAGGCCCTGACATATACCGGAGTCGCGAGAGCCCTTTCCTCCGATTATATAGATCTCTACCATGTCGATCTCGAGACGGAAAAGTATACGGTGTTTTCTTCGGACAGAGACAGTTCCGGAATGTCCGTGGAGAAAAGCGGAGATGATTTCTTTGAAACTGCCCGTAACGACGCTCTTAAATATCTTTATAAGGATGATCAGGAAGTTTTTGTCAAAACCTTTACCAGGGAAAATGTCATAAAAGCCCTGGACGATCACGGTGCGTTCACTCATACCTACCGGCTGATAATGGACGGAAGTCCGCAATATGTCAATATGAAGGCCGTCAGGATGGAAAAGGACAGGGATCAGATAATCATCGGAGTCAGCAATGTCGATGCCCAGATGCGCCAGAAGGAAACGCTTGAGAGGCTTCGTGAGGAAACCGTGACCTATTCAAGGATCTCGGCGCTCATGGGTGACTTTATCGCCATATACACTGTGGATCCCGTTACGGGCAATTATATGCAGTACAGTGCCTCCAGTGAATACTCGGATCTTCAGACCTCCAGGTCGGGGATTGATTTTTTTGAAGCCTCAAAAAGAGAGAGCGCGGGTAAGATATATTTTGAGGACCGGGATCGATTTATATCCGAGTTTTCCAGAGAAAAGATTCTGACCAAAACTCAAAAGGGAGAGATATTCATTCTCAGCTACAGACTTGTATTGTCAGGAAAACCCAGGGAAGTCTGCTTAAGAGCAGGCATCGTACAGGAGAAGGACGGCCCTCAGCTCATAGTGGGTATCAGCCAGTCGCAGTGACCGTTTCGCAAAAAGGAGGGGGATGTCCCCCTCCTATTTTGAATAAAACGTATATGTGTGCTTGCCGCTCTGTTTTGCCTTATACATCGCCTCGTCCGTTTTCTCAAACAGATTCTCCGCATCGGTTGCTTCTGTTCCGTGGACGATGCCGACACTGATGGAGATGGGTGGCAGGCCGTCGTCCAGCTCTCCCAGCTCTTTGTTGATCTTTTCGATCTTTGAGGCGATAAGATCACGCTGCATTTCGGAAGAGTGGACCATGAAGACAACAAATTCATCCCCTCCTATCCGGCATATGTAATCGTCCATCCGGAAATTCTTCCGAAGGACCTCAACCAGCTTAACAAGAACTCTGTCTCCCGTCTCATGTCCGTAGGTATCATTGATGGTTTTGAAATTATCTACATCCAGAAGCATCATGTATGAATTGTTAAGATCCAGGCTCGAAAGCAGCAGATCATATCCGAATCGGTTGTAGGCACCTGTCAGCTCATCGTGTGAGGCCTTGAAATTCAGGTGTTCCAGGCTTCTCTTATAGGCCTCGTACATCTTATTGTAGGCATGAGCCAGATAACGGAACTCGTTTGCCCCGTCTTCCGGGATCGGACTTTCCGATTTGATACGATCTACAGCGTTTAAAATAGGACGGATCCCCAGCCGTGAGGTAAACCACACCATAAAGAATACAAGGGTTGTCTGGACAATGATGGCTATGCGTACAAGGATCATCTTCTGACGGAGGTCTTCAAGAGCCCTGGCGTCGTTATCATATGCCATTTCCTCCAGCTCATCCAGGCTTGCCCTCATATTCTGTCTGATCATATCCTTCAGTTCATAATAGTCATCACTGAGAACAGTCTCGGTGGCACGCCTCATCTTATCATCGGGTAACAGAGCCTTATCCTCTTCGGAAAGCACAACGGAATCAAGGATCTCAGGATACTCGGTATATCCCTTTGCCTCGATCACCAGGCGCATCGCATAATACTCCTGATCCATCAGCTTCAGGGAACCTTCCATGGCTGTCTCAAGCTTTCTCAGCGCTTCATCGGCGCCGGCTCCCTCAGACATCTTCTCGATCGCTTCTTCACGGCGGTTTGCCTCAAAAGCCTCCTCAAAATATTCCTCAAGAAAGCGCATATCTCCGTGAACCGTAAACCGCTGAACCTTTTCGGTCAGATAATCGGAGGCATCCATCAGCTCAAGAGCGGCCTTTCTCAGCTCTATCTGCTGCTCCGATGATTTGGTAAGATCACGGAAGCTGACAGACAGCTGGTAGGTAAAATAAACCATCAGGCAGAAAATAACAACAGCCCCTATGATCATGAATATGTTGACCGTTCTGAGGGAAATCCCTTCATTTTGATCTTTTTTCGGCACCATTCCGAAAACCTCTTTTCATCATTATCGTAGAACGCTTAAATCTCTCCTATTCTATCACAGAAAGGATCACATAACAAACCGCGGGATGAAGAAATCGGGTGCTGTCCGTGCCATGCCGCTTTTGCCTCGGATTATCTCCCCGATCCGCAAATGGTAATCTAAATTATAAAAGTTGTTCTTGAGGTGTCCATAATGTGGTAAAATCATATGTATGAGAACAACAGATCCCACTGAAAAAAAATATAAGCAGCTTACGGAAACGCCGGTCAGACCCCTCATTGTAAGGCTTGCGATACCTACGATGATAAGCATGCTGGTGACCGCGATCTACAATGCGGCGGACACCTTTTTCGTAGGCCGCATCTCTACCGAAGCCATTGCCGCCGTAGGGCTGGCCTTCTCGGTAATGGCAGTGATCCAGGCCTTCGGGTTTTTCTGCGGTCAGGGCTCGGGCACATTTCTTTCCCGGATGCTGGGAGCGGGAAAGAAAAAGGAAGCCGAAGAGATGGCTGCCACCGGCCTTGCCCTTGCACTGCTCATGGGGCTTGTGACCGCGATCCTCATCATAATAAATATCCGCCCCGTTTCCGAGTTCCTCGGTGCATCGGGTAATACCCTCAAAGACACCCGGGATTACATAAGGATCATTGTGCTCGGCGCGCCCTTTATGATGGGACAGTTTGCCCTTAATAACCAGCTGCGTTTCCAGGGAAGCGCGCTTTATGCAATGTACGGACTGTTAGCAGGGGCTCTTGTCAATATCGTTCTGGATCCTCTTATGATCTTTACTTTTAAGCTGGGGGTCAGCGGAGCGGCCATCGCAACCATCAGCGGACAGATAATGAGCTTTTTCATACTGCTTAAGGGCTGCACAAAGGGCTCCAATATAAGACTGAGCTTTTCGAATATAAGATTGAACCCTTATTATATCGGCGAGATCATAAACGGAGGCTCGGCGTCGCTTTTCAGACAGGGGCTTGCGGCACTGTCCACGGCGCTTCTTAACCGGGCAGCCGGGGCTTACGGCGATGCTGCCATTGCGGGAATGAGCGTCACTACCAGGGTCACCATGTTTGTCTTAAGCGCCATGATAGGCTTCGGTCAGGGATACCAGCCCGTATGCGCCTTTAATTACGGGGCCGGTCTGACGAAAAGGGTTAAGGAAGGCTATTACTTCTGCATAAGGTGCAGCTTCGTTTTCATGCTTGCCATGGCAGGGCTTTGCATGATCTTCGCCCCGCAGATAATCGGTTTTTTCAGAGATGATCCCGCGGTGATCGAGGTCGGCACTGCGGCTCTTAAGTATCAGGCGGTATCGATGCCCCTGCTGCCCTTTATCATCATTACGAATATGTTTCTTCAGGCTATCGGAAAGGGATTTAAAGCCTCTGTCACCTCAGCCTCGAGAAACGGGATCTTTTTCGTTCCGCTCATCCTGATACTTCCGCGTTTCTTCGGACTGACAGGTGTTGAGGCCACTCAGGCCGCAGCGGACGTTTTTTCACTGCTTCTTGCTCTTCCGCTGGCCTGGTCGGAAATGAGAAAGATATGACCGGCTGTGAATATCTGGTAATCACTTTTGACCCTGACATCAATCAATATTAT
>DNAD01000037.1:0-1298 GCA_003484785.1 Lachnospiraceae bacterium | reverse complement strand
TAAACGCCGGATAAATCTGCCGTTGCACCGATCTGCATTTTCCGGCGCGCCTTCGGCGCTTAACCCGGAAATCATTTGCAGATCGTGCGCTTCGGCACGAACCTGTTCGTGTCGATTCAGTCAGCTTGCTGACTGAATAAATACCGTTTACTATACTACGGCAAATTGTATACAGGGAATAAAAATATGAACGACATTAAAGAACAAAAATGTAAGCTTTGCGGCGGAGCAATGAGATTTGACCCTGCAAAGGGCCTGCTTGTCTGTGACTTCTGCGGCAACGAGGTTGAGATAAACGGGGAAGAGGAAGAAAAAAGCGAAAGCCTGGAGCGTATCGAGGGTTTTGATTTTAACGCCCTGAATGATCAGGCATTTAAGGAAGGTGCTGTAAGCCTCCCGGTTTATAACTGCGTCTCCTGCGGTGCCGAGGTCATCGCTCCCGCTGAGCAGATGGCCCTTACCTGTCCTTACTGCGGAAACAATATCGTGCTTACGGACAAGGTCTCCGGCGGCTTACGTCCCGACGCCGTGATCCCGTTTTCCATAGTTCCGGACAGTCTCCCCGGGGCGGTAAGACATTTTTATCAAAACAAAAAACTCCTTCCTAAGGGTTTTTTCTCGGACAGCACCATGGGGAAGGTAACAGGGGTATACGTTCCCTTCTGGGTATTTGGAGGGAAGTTAAACGGCCGGCTTAATTATTCCGCAGATAAATCCTCCTCCACAAGATCCGGCGACTATATCATAACCTCCGTGGATCATTACAGGCTTGTAAGGGATGTGGAGCTTTCCTTTGCAGACGTTCCCGTCGATGCCGGCGGAAAGATCGACGACAGCCTCATGGATTCCCTCGAGCCCTTCAGAACCTCTGAGGCAAAGCCCTTTGACATGCGCTATCTCGCAGGCTTTACCGCGGACAGATTTGATGAACACAAGGATAATATCTCAAACAGGGCGGAATCCCGCATGAGCGCCAGCACCGGAAACGCAGCTCTCCCCATCGCGGGCGCAGGCTATGAATCCGTCTCCTACAGCGGCGGTAAGCTTACGGCGGCTATCAAAGCCAGATACATGCTCTTCCCGGTTTATATGTTCGATATACTGCATAACAACGAACGCTATCATTTTGCGGTAAACGGTCAGACCGGAAAGGTGGTGGGAAAGCTTCCTCTTGATAAGAACGCAAGCAGGATGTACTTTCTCAAGTGGACTGCTATCCTGTCGGGAGGCATGTTCTTTCTGAGCTTTTTAAAATACATGCTTGGATATTGATGATGCCGGTACACCTGTTCCGTTAT
>DNAD01000300.1 GCA_003484785.1 Lachnospiraceae bacterium | reverse complement strand
CTGATCGCGGTGATGGTGATAATCATGGTCAGGCAGTTCTTCCCGAATACCGATACAGGCGTGCCTGAATATGTTCCCAAAGAGGTAACCTCGGAGCTTAAGACATCGCAAGGCGGCTTTGAGCGCCCTGCGGACCTCATGGAAGAGGAGACGAAGTCACTTTTACCTGAGAGCATTGCCGAGGAGGATATTCCGGAGCATCTCAGGGGCAGGTTTTCGGACCCGGTGGTCTTAAGGCTTATGTCCATGACCCCCGAACAGAAGGCAGCACAGCTGTTTATAACGGATCCCTCAGGGCTTCTGGGGGAAGAGACGGGTACGGCTATGGAAGGAACGACGGACGATCTTGGAAAGGCGCTGTTGATGCTCCCGGTGGCAGGGATCGTCTTCCCGGTTTCGTATTTTGCTCCCGATGCCGATATAAAGAGTGAGCTTCAGACTCTTTCGGAATACAGTAAGGAAGCCTCGGGCATGGTACCCTTCCTTATGCCTGAGGAAAGTGAGCTTTCGATGAAAAGTCTGGGTGAAATGGGCTTTAACCTTTACGGGATACCCATGGGCGAGGAATATGAAGGGGGATTGATGGACGAAGCCGCAAAGGAAGGACTGCTGCCTGTTTTTACGGGCGAAGCTGCAGAGCTTGCCTTAGATCCTGTCTATTATTCATCTGTGTCGGTGGCGCATGCGGAGAGCGCTCAGGAGATTGCGGATAACGTAAACGGCGGAATGAGATTTATATACCGTACGGATAACATAAGCAGAACATGCAAGAACCTGACAGATCTTCTTGAGGAAGGGGAGCTTTCCTCAGAGGAGCTTGATATAGCGGCCGGAAACATAATAGCGCTTAAGGAAGTGCTTGAGGATATGGTTAAGTAAACAGTGAAGAGTAACAGGAAGATAAATATAAAAAGAGTATTTATGCTGGCACTGCTTTTTGTCGCGGCCGTGGTCAGCTCGGTGGCCGTGCTGTTCGGGCTTTACGATAAGGAAAGCGTGAACGCCAGTGAGGAGAATACCGGCCGGGAGACTGTAACACAAACCGAAACGGCGATCCGGAATGCATCAGAGCCGAACGATGCCGAGAAGTGGAAGGAAGGCATCATAAGCTACAACGGCGCAGATTACAGATACAGGAGCAGGCTTAAGAATTATCTGATCATGGGTATCGATAACGACGGCATCGCAGAGGAGGCCGCGGACGGCTTAAGCGGCGGACAGTCGGACGCGATGTTTCTTGTATCTCTGGATACCGCAGGAAAGAGCGTAAAGGTCATAGCCATCAACCGAAACACCATGGTTCCGGTGGACATATATGACGAAAACGGAGAGTATCTCGGAAGGATGGATCTGCAGATCTGTCTGCAGCACGGATACGGGGACGGCATGAAGCTTTCCTGTACAAGGAGCGTGGAGGCGGTCGAGCGGTTGTTTGACAATGTTCCCATATCAGGCTACATAGCCCTCAACATGGGAGGGATCGAAAACCTTAACGATGCCATCGGCGGAGTTACTCTTACCCCCGAACAGGACGTTGTCTATGACGGGCTCAGGATCAATAAGGGAGAGGAGATCACCCTTAACGGAAAGCAGGCCTATGCCTTCCTCCGGGCCAGGGATATAGATCAGTTCGGATCGGCCGACATGCGTCTTGAGAGACATATGCAGTATATAACGGCCTTCCTTAAAAAGCTTATGAACGATACCGGGAAGGCTGCGGCGGTCTATGAAGCCGTGTCGGATTATATGGTGACAAGCGTGGATCTTGTAAAGCTCATCAACAGTACAAAGGACATGAGCTTTTCGGACGAGGACATGATCACCGTGGACGGACAAACGGTTCTGAACGGGGAATATGAGGAATTTCATACAGATCCTCAGGCGCTTAAGGATGTTATCATGACGGTGTTTTATGAAGAGGTAAAGTGAAGTTTACTGTTATACCCACCTTATTCTTAATTAACTAATACTAATGAGTTGCCGGGCAGCTCATATATCATGATTTAAGGCTCAAAGGCACTTCAAATCATATCATTAAAGGAACATGGTTTTGAGATTGTGATCAGGAGGTCAAATATGAAGAAGAAACTTGCAGCACTTACAATGGGGATCTTACTTGGAGTATCAATGGTAATGCCGGTCATGGCTGCTTCCAGCCCGAACGCCTCTACGGTTACCAGAAACGTTACGGCTCCGGTGACTGCGGGTAAGAGCTCCGGCTATAACCTTTCGGACGCGGAGAAGCTGCTTACGGCAACGACGCCCCTGGAGGCGGCAATGCTTGCGGGAGGCTTTATCCTGGATTCCGGCGTGGTGGGCGGGGTCCCTATAGTGTTACTGACCTCGGCTGCGGACCCGGCCTTTATCGCTAACGTAAAGGCGGCTCTATTAAAGGACGCTTCTGTCAGGGCGGCTATAGCACAGAACGGAGCGGGAACCGACGGCGTTTACAACCTCTTTAAGGGCTCTGTCCTCTCCGGCGCCCAGTATGTGGGAGATGCTCAGGTAACCATAAGCCTTCCTGGAGTGCCGGAAGGGCATAACGTGGTATTGATGGTATACAGGCTTGGCAGCAAGACTCCCAGCATCGTAAAGCCGACAAAGCTTAAGGACGGAAGATACGTGGCAACACTGCCTCTGCCCTGCAGCTGGTATGCCGTTACAGGTAAATAATATCCGTGGCTGTTTATGTTATCTACAGGAAACGAAGAAAAGCTGAGTGATAAGATTATAGACCTTGTATTCCTTCCGGGAACAAGGTCTATTTTTAACATCATATTGCCCTATAACAGCCGCATTATAGATATCGGTCTTTCATGTCACCTGTCTTTCGATTTATGATCGATCGGGAGTGTTTTCATCAAACTCATCAACAATATACAGGGGTCTTCCCGTGACCTCCTCGTATGTTCTGGATATATATTCACCCGTTATACCTATGCAGAGAATGATCAGGCCTGCCCAGAAAGCATTCAGCCAGTTGCCCAGTGACGCCAGGTCACTGCCCTTTGCAAGAGAGATCACTATATATAAAATAAGCCCCGTAAAAGCTCCTCCTGTCAGGATAACGCCAAGGTATGTTATATACTCCAAAGGCTTGGTAGAGTAACAGAATATCCCGTTAAAGCCTATCCTGGTAGAACCGAAAAACCTGTTGTATTTGCCTTCTCCCTCAAAGCGGGCTTCTCTGTGGTATTTGACAGGAGTCTGTTTGAAGCCGACAAAAGGCACCATTCCTTTTAAGAAGCCGTGGTGCTCGTTAAGCTTTTGAAGCTCATCAATAACCTTTCTGGAAATAAGCCTGTAATCGCCCGTGTCAACCGGGATATCAACGCTTGATATTTTGTTGATCACACGATAACCGGTTGCAGCGATGAGCTTCTTAAGCCACGTTTCGCCTTCCCTCCCGGCACGCTGGGCGTAAACAACATCATATCCTTCCTGCCATTTTTCGATCATCTGCGGGATCAGCTCGGGAGGATCCTGAAGATCCACATCGATAACAACACATGCGTCTCCCTTTGAGTGGAAAATCCCGCCGAGAGTGGATGCCGGCTGGCCGAATCTTCTGCTGAAGGTCAAAAGCTTTACGTTTGGATGAGTCTTCATAAGATCCTTGATAGTGCCATAGGTGTTGTCACTGCACGGATCAAGCGCAAATATTATCTCATATTCGCAGCCGACAGCTGAGATCACGGCTTCGGTACGCTCAATAAATGGCGCTATCATTTTTTCCTCGTTGTATACCGGAACAACGATCGAAATCATATAATCGTTTTTCATACACCTGCCTCCCTGCGTCCAAGATCCGAATTGGCATAGATCGTTTCTACGATTTTGAGAGTTTTATAGGCATCCTCGATATCTCCCATGTGCACCGGGCGATCATTTACAATGTCACAGACAAACTCGTCAAACTCCTTTTCCCATGAAACATCTCCCCTTGGGTACTCATATATGGTCGTATCCGGAGGTCCCATTTCAGGAAGCATCTGGTATACCTTGAGGGTTTCGACGCCATAGCTTCCGCCGAGTCCTTCTATCTGAAGCTTAGCATTCCTGCAGTAAATCTCGAATGAGAACATATTTTTCCACTCGGTACAGCTTACCTGCAGCCACGCTGCCCTTCCGTCGGCCTTCCGAAGCGCAATGAATCCGTTGTCATCTACCGGCATATCCCAATAATAAGTTGCGGCAAAGCCGTCAACCCTGTCAAAGTCACCCATGAACCACCTGGCAAGGTCAATAAGGTGAACACCCTGATCTATTGTCTCACCGCCGCCGGAGAGTGAAACATCCGCGCGCCATTCCCTGTCATATCCGATACGGCCGCCGTGTCCGTATCTGCCCCTTATGAACATGACCGGTCCGCAAACGCCCGAATCAAAAATCTCATGCGCCTTAAGAAGCGCAGGATGATACCTGTGATTAAAACCGACCTTGACCTTTGCCTTGTTGTTTCTGATAGTCTCAAGGATCGGCAGGATTTCCTCAGAATGTATTGATGCGGGTTTTTCGACTATGACATGCTTATTTTTCGACACGGCATAAAGCGTGATCTCTGACAGCTTTGCGTTCAGAGTCGATACGATCACTATGTCAAGGTCACGCTCGCATAATTCCCTGTAATCGGTTGTTACAAAGATCGTATGCTCCTTGCCATAGTTAAGACGGTTGCTGAGTTCTCTCTGCGCCTTTAACCTCTCTGCCTTTTTGATATCGGTATCGCATAAGGCCACAATGTCGTGGTCTCCTTTGATCGCGTTAGCCCTCTTATTACCTATAAGGCCGCAGCCGACAATTCCTACCTTCATTTCCATCCTCCGATTTCTGCGCCGCTGGCAGATGCTGCCATAGGCGCCTGGCAACGATTTGCAGGAAAAATCATTGCCCGGGCGCATTCAAATCCGGATAAATCCGGATCTGAGTATACATCAGACGTCCCAATCATATCCTCTGTCTCTTGCGGATATGCGCCTCAGCGTATAAACATCGCTGCCAGGCAGTTCATCCATGATCTTTGGGAACAGATCCCATTTATCCCATTTTGCGGAGATAAGTCTCCCTGTAATGCCGTTGCTTTCATCTCCTGCAAGGAACAGCGCAAGCTTTACGGCAATCCCCATGGAGTCATCCCCGTTACTGATCAGTTTATTTGCTGTTTGTATTTCCTTTTCCCCGGCTGACTCACCGGCATTTAATATCTCGTCCGTCATTGCAGATCTCATTGCACCGGGCGCGATGGCGTTAATATCTATACCGTAATCCTTGTTCTCGTCGGCAAGTATCTCCGTAAGCCTTACGATCGCAGTCTTTGCTGCCGCATAGGCGCTGAAATTGGGCCTGGAGCCGGTTGCACCTCCGCCGGAGATGTTTATGATCTTGCCGTGCCTGCCGTTCTTCTTAAAATGACCGATGGCACAGCGCATTAGATACGCCGGTCCCGTCAGGTCAGCTGAGATCGTTCGTTTCCATTCACCCCAGTCATTATTCTCTATCCTGCCTATCGGGCCTTGGATGGCAGCGTTGTTTACCAGGACATCCAGTCCCCCAAGCTCCTTAACAGCGGTTTTTATCACGTTATCTATATCATCCTCATCCGTTATATCCGCAGCTACCGGTATAACAGCCTGTTCTACATCGGACCGACAATTCCTTATCTGAGCGGCAGCTGCTTCAATGGCATCCCTGTTTCTTGAACAGATAACAAGATCAGCGCCGTTTCTGGAATATTCTTTGGCGATCTCCAGCCCAAGCCCTCTGCTTGCCCCTGTTATTATCGCTGTTTTGTTTTGAAGTTTATTCATTACTTTCGCCCTGTGTTTTTTTTATCATTCTTGCAGAAATCCACAATCCCGACCCTGATACGGATCTCTGCCAACCAACATTATCAAACTCCTGACCAGAAATGTCAATCCCTGCTGGGAATTGAGGAGTTGATGGCAATAGATAGAAACATATCTTCACTAATCCAGATATTCATCCGATTTTTCCGTGAACTGTACTTGTACCGAGATATGTTAAAATGTATAATGAAAGGAGTTACAGGTGTGCCGGAAAGCACAAGGTTTTATGAATAATAATTATAATGGCAGCTGAAAGGCTGGGCCATTATGAAATAGATCTGCAGGAAATGCGGGATA
>DNAD01000091.1 GCA_003484785.1 Lachnospiraceae bacterium | reverse complement strand
TTCGTGATATTAATAATGTCATGAATTATGCTTTGTCCTGTTATGAAAGGATGCTGTCGATATCCCGGATCTCCTCATCGCCCAGAGGCTTTTGTGATGCGATCTGAACATTGTTAAGTACCTGTTCGGGACGGCTGGCGCCTATGAGCACGCTTGTGATATCGTCATCCTTTAATACCCAGGAAAGGGCGAGCTGGGCAAGTGACTGCCCACGCTCTTTTGCAAGACGGTCAAGCTTCTTTATGATCTCAAGCCTCTCCTCGGTCACGTCCGATTCCTTAAGGAACCTTCCGTCCTTTTTTATCCTGCTGTCTTCCGGGATACCCTTTAAATATCTGTCGGTAAGCAGTCCCTGAGCCAGGGGTGAAAAGGCGATAATACCCTTCTCCTTTTCTCTCGCAGCTGCTTTAAGCCCGTTCTTTTCTATCGTTCTGTCGAAGATACTGTAGCGGTTCTGATTGATGATGAACGGAACATGAAGGTTTGTAAGGATCTCTGTCATCCGTTTCATTGTCTCTCCGTCATAATTTGATATCCCGACATAGAGAGCCTTCCCGCTCGAAACGATCTGAGAAAGCGCCAGTGCCGTCTCCTCAAGGGGAGTATCGGGATCCATCCTGTGATGGTAAAAGATATCCACATAATCAAGCTGCAGACGCTTAAGGCTCTGATCAAGGCTTGCTATCAGGTATTTCCTGCTCCCGTGATCCCCATAGGGCCCGGGCCACATATCATACCCGGCCTTGGTAGAGACAATGAGCTCATCTCTGAGGCTTGAAAAATCCTGTTTGAGGATCCTTCCGAAATTCTCCTCCGCCGATCCGTAAACGGGCCCGTAATTATTTGCAAGATCAAAGTGCGTTATCCCGTTGTCAAAGGCCGCCCGGCAAATGGCACGCATATTTTCGTAGTTATCCACCGACCCGAAATTATGCCATAGCCCTAACGAGACCATGGGCAAAAGCAGGCCGCTTTTTCCGCACCTTCTGTATTTCATTTTCTCGTATCTGTCATCCTTTGGTGTATACATTTTTACCTCCGTCTCATGCTTTTGCGTTTGAGTCAATTATACCGTTCAGCGCTGATCTGCACCGATCCTCTTTTTCACGGATCATTTCCCGCACATTGCTGATGATCATCATCTGATTTTATTCATTCTATCATAATTATGCCGACACATAAAGATAAATCAGGTTTAATAACCCGGCAGTAATTAAGCCGGGAAACAGTTCACCCTTGGATAAACTGTTACAAGCTGGGGGAGAGCTCTGCGAAACGCGCTTTTCAGAACTCACCGGATCATATATAATATGTATATTCACGAGTTGATATCTTTTTTTAAGGAGGAGCCGGACAATGAAAAGATCAGAGATAAACAGTATTATCAGGGAAATGGAGACGCTTATCGCACAAAACGGCTTTCATCTTCCGCCCTTCTGCAACTGGAGCCCTGAGGAGTGGAAGGATAAGGGACACGAATACGATGAGATCCGTGACAACATGCTGGGATGGGATATAACGGATTTCGGCCGGGGCGACTTTGACAGCTGCGGGTTCGGGCTGATAACCTTACGAAACGGGAACCAGCACGATCCCAGGTATAAGAAGGTCTATGCGGAAAAGCTCCTGTTCTTAAGGGACAACATGATGGCGCCCATGCATTTTCACTGGTTTAAATCCGAGGATATCATAAACAGAGGCGGCGGTACCCTGCTCATTAAGGTCTATGATGATGACGGAAACGGCGGGCTTTCGGATAGGGATGTACTGATAAACTCCGACGGCAGATCCTATTATGTCCCCGCAGGAACGATGGTGCGCCTTGAGCCCGGAGAAAGCATCACTCTCTGGCCCCATCAGTACCACGAATTCCATGTAGTGGAGGGAAGCGGCTCCGTCCTTATCGGAGAGGTGTCCCAGTGCAATGATGATAATACCGACAACAGGTTTTACGAGGAAACCGGACGTTTCCCTGAAATAGAGGAAGACGAGCCGCCCTACAGGCTCCTTTGCAACGAGTATCCTCCGGCTCGATGATATATGCCGGGATGAATCTTTCCTTTAACGCAGAAAGCGATCCGGACAGGGTAGTTTAAAACGCTGACACCTGTTGCTGCCGCGACTGGATACACTTCCATCGCGGCAGCAGCGGAAAACGGGGCGGAATGGCGGTAACCTCAATCCTTTATATCAGCATAGGGCTCTCCCATCAGCAAATGCTCTGTCGATAAAAGCTCCAGCTCTATGCCCTCCTGGAAGATCATTACTATGTCGCTTCCGCCAAAAAGGAAATATCCCATGGGATCGCCTTTTTCAACAGTTGCTCCCACCTTGACTGTATCCTCCCAGTTACAGGAGCTTACCTGTGACATAGCTATCGGAAGGATCGCAACAAGACCGTATTCGGTGTCCATGATCACACAGTCCCTTGTTTCCAGGGACTGCCATCCCGGATCATCATCATAAAGGACATACTTTTTTTCATTGTCATCCCAGACGACTATCCCTCCTACCGCATCGCTGGCATTTATCTTTCTTACCTCAAGGATCGTTCCGCTGACCGGAAAATGATATCTGTGATAATCATTAACATCCAGGAAGGTATGGGTCAGGGTTCCGTTGGCAAAACTGTCTTTATACTTACTGTCCTCGCCTATGATATTTTCAACATTATAGAAGCGTACCGACTTAAGCTGCACCCCCATTTCCAGCTGTGAATTTTCGTCAACCGACCATATCCCCTGGGGCTTTGAATCTGCGGGGGAAATAATATCCGCGTCCGATATCGGTCTTGCGCTTTTATCGACAAGTTTCCTTGAAAACCAGTCATTAAAGCTTGTCCATACATTTGAATCGTCATACCATCCCTTGTTCATGCCGAAAGCATCATCAGCGCAGGCCATTTCATAATACTCATCGTTCCAGCTCTCCTCGGTGGACAGATACTCTCCCCAGTTTGACGCATATTTTTTACACCAGGACGTAACAGGCTCCTGAAATTCAAGGCAGGGATAATAATATCCCTTCCCCGCAAGCTCCGGCAGCGGCTGATCCAGAATATAATAAAAATAATCAAGGCTCTGATCTATCTTTCCGTAGAGATCAGACACATCCCTTCTGTCAAGAATATCCCATGGCATACAGACAGCGCACCGGTCAAGGAAATCATAATAATCTTCCAATGACCGCACAGGATTTGTCCTCGGGTCACGGTTGTTTACAACACCCAGGTGTATGGATTTTTCCACAAGCCTTTTAAGCTCGGGATCAGCCTCGAGCATTCCGATAAACTCCTTCGTGATCTGTTCCCGCTCTTTGACAGGTGTTTCCCTGACAGATCCCGTTTGAGCGGGCATCATGTCCCGGTAATTACATCCTGCAAGCAAAAGACCAAACAACAGTACCAAACAGCTTATTTTAATTCTAATTATCATTTTCATATTTCATTTTATCCTTTCCTACTTTTTTATACTCGTGAACGCAATTTACTGCCGCTTTAAATCCGAGGTATACATGCGTTCACTCGTTATACGGTATATGTAGCGGCAGTCAATTATGTTATCGAGTATATCCTGCGATGAGCACCGCCCGGCACCTTGCCTCCTTAGAAACGGGATCACTTCAGTTTGACTTTCTTTCCGCAATGATTCTTTTTGAATATGGGGGAATACTGCCGGCGAAAGAATTTATTATCCTTTGCACTGCCAACCTTAACCATCACCGTTTTTACTTTGGAGGAAAGAAGGCAGCCGTGGGTATGATCCTCTTCAAGGCTATATGCATTCAGTATAAGCGTCTTCACATTCGGCGTTTCGGCAAAGGCTCCCTGGGAAATACCCACTACCGTATATTCCATGTTATCTCCGAGAACGACCGAGTCTGGGATCACCACCTTGCTGCCGGTTTCCGCTGATTTACTCCCCCGATATTTAACCGTTCTGTCTAAAGTACTGATCACCTGATAAGAAGCCGTATCTGCTCCTGTGCCGGCAGTATAACATTTTCCTTCGATCACCATTGTGGGATCATCGGGCTCTGGTACGTATTCGGGGGCATCGACCGTAAAGGACTTGATACAGTAATTATCGGCACACAGCACATTATCTTCCTTCGTTTTTGACAGACTCTTACCGAACCTTTTCAGTGTGAACGCGTCATCCACTTTTCTGTTGAAGATACTGTTCAGGCTGTCTGCAGTCAGCTCATATTTATAATTATCGGCAAGATCCGTCCATTTCCCGTTTTCATAGCAGAAGCTTTCACCGGGATTAACAATGATTTTTTTATAATCTTCCAGATCCTCGATGGATCTCATGCCTCTTTCTGTCGGGCAGATTGCAACATCCTCTCCTTTGACATACTGAACGGATGAATTGTTGTAAGTGACCATTTCGGTAACGATCACTGAGTAAGAACTGTTTGCGGGCACATAAACCTCCCTGTCCAGATCGATCCTGTGATATCCCATGTACGGAAAGCTTTCGTTATCGGTCCAAAGAAGAATTCCGTCCCTGGGATCTGTAGGATCTTCATTCAAAAGATATACCTCCATTTTGATGCGGCTGTTTTCAGCATGGCTTCTCGCGGCAAGAGCAGTGATCCGCTCATTTCCCCGGGTCTTAAATATGTTTGCCGTGGAAACCTCGTTGGGAGTATAAGATCCATCATAGCTGTCCAATATGCAGTAATCATACTGATGCGCCGTTTCCTGCTCTGTTTTATCCAAATCCAGGGTGATATCCACGCTTTCAAGTCCTGATAAACTGCGATCATAGTAGGAAATATAGAAATATCCGTCGCCATCCAATTTCCATTTGTTATCCCTGAGATCTTCTTTTTCTTCCGAAGTATCATCAGGATAGCTTCCCCAGCTGTTCTTAACAAGCCAGGCGCCGTCTCCTTCGGGATAATAATAAGGCCCATAATACTCACCGTCCGGGCTGAAACCGAAGTTTTCCCTTTTAAAATTATCATCCCAGCCGACGATACATACGCGGTGATCCGTCCATGAAAGCTCCGGACAGTAATATCCCCAGGTGTCCTCATTAAGAAAACCTGAACTTGCATCATAACTCATGGCAATGGAATGGCCGCTGTACAGTTCCTGCTTCATGAGCTCTACAGAACGAAAATCCAATCCCGCATAATTAAAATCGCTGTCCACCAGAATAGTGTTTGGAAGATAATTTGCATTCCTGATCGTGATCGGTGAAGTCACCTTCCATTGGCCGTCATCCAGTGACCAGTCATCAAAATAAGAAGGTTCATTTGATCTTTTTTGGGATTCCAGGTCAGTACGATACTTCTCTTCCGCTTCTTCTCTTGTATAGCCGTCTGCCATATACGCTTCTATCATCTCCTGCTTATGGGCTTCCATAAATTCCCATTCGCGAAGCCCTGTCTTTCCCTGATAGGGTATAGCCTCCTCGGTCGCAGGCCCTCCGCAATTAGCCAGAAAAGCAGCCGAATAGACATGAAACCCACCTAAATTGTAAACTTCGCTGAAATTCTGTTCCTGGTTCTTTACGATCATTCCTTCGCCTGCCTGAGACGGATCGACGGAAGCGGGAAGTCCCTGATAGGTGAACCAGGCCAGATGCTTTTCCGAAAGATCCAGTAAGGGTGCGATCTCTCCACCGCCGGCAAGAGCTTCGTCATAGGTCATTCCAAGTTCGTTTAAGACTGCCGTTTCCAGCGTAGAAATACTTCCAAAGGCCCAGCAGGTACCGAATGGCGCCTGACACTTCAGCGGAGTGACTAATCCCTGATCTATCAGATTAAAGCTTGAAGGAAACGCAGAGCGCCCGGGATCCTTCATTTCATCAAATTCGTTTGCCGCCGCCAAAACACAGGCAGGTGAGCCAAAAGTCATCACAACAGCCAGTGCCAAAGCCATCAATCGTTTTACTTTCATGTTATCCTCCTGTTATTCTGATCAGGCCATTACCCTCTCTTACGATAAGTGCTGATACTGATATAAACCATTTCATGTTTTAAATTGTAATACAATTGATCACAGTGTTGCAATAGCTATTATGAGTTATCCTCATAAGAAGGCATAAAGTGTTACCATTCACGGGTCACCATAAAGTCACATTTTATGATAGTGAGCCTTCTTTATTGGTCATACAGGGACATTTATTTTGGCTTATGGTGTATAATAACATATGATATATAGATTTATACACCCGTAACCGGTTTATGTAACTTATGTTATTATAATACATAACATATGTAATATATATGTAAACACTGCGACTGCGCATAATATCATGTGTTACATAACTTATGATATGGCATGAGGATAAAATCTCATACGAGTATAAATTGATTGGCTGTGTATGGCTATGATATAATCGGGTTACAGTGAACAGATTAAAGCGCAGGCACTTAAATTCATTAATTGAGATTAAAGGATGAGGACTGATGATCAATACTGTATTATGTTATCTTGAAAAAGACGGAAAATACCTGATGCTCCACCGCACAAAAAAGGAAGGAGACATTAACAGGGATAAGTGGATAGGCATAGGCGGAAAGCTTGAGGAAAAAGAAAGTCCCGAAGAATGCCTGGTCAGGGAAGCATACGAGGAAACGGGATATCATTTGATAAGCTGGAGTTTTCGGGCCGTTATCACTTTTGTCTGCGAAGAGATCACGGAACAGATGTATCTCTTTTCCTCCCGGGACTTTACCGGAGAGGAAAAGGTCTGTGATGAGGGAGATCTTGAATGGGTGCCAAAGGAGGATATCCTGAATCTTCCTTTATGGGAAGGTGACCGGATCTTTTTACGCCGTCTTTGGGATAATTCTCCTTTCTTTACACTGACGCTTCATTATGACCGGAACGGGCATCTTACAAAACGTATCATCCATGAGGAAAACGATAAGGATTACCTTACATTTAAGAAGTTTGATGCGATCCCATGGATAATGAATGCTTTTTCCACCAGGCGCGGAGGTGTAAGCGAAGGCAGGTATGCCAGAATGAACCTCTCCTTTTCCGTTGGGGATGATCCGGACAGGGTTGTAAAAAACTTTCGTATCCTTGGAGAGAAGCTCGGCGTACCGGCAGAGAATATGGTGATGGCGCATCAGACACATAC
>DNAD01000264.1 GCA_003484785.1 Lachnospiraceae bacterium | reverse complement strand
CTTACGGCCGCGCTCCTGTTCATCTTCATCGTTATCCAGAGCGCCTTCGCGGCTATCAGGGAGCGCAGCAAGAAGTGATCTGAGGGTTACTGTGTAACCTTTAAGGATCACTGACGTCAAAAATAATATTTTTAAGGATAAACCCTGGGAGGACTGCTCTCAGGGTTTATTCGACAGGAACGGACTGAGCTTAAAGATGATCTGCAGTTACTATTCACAGCCCAAAAGGCTGTGAATAGTAACGATCTGCATAGCAGACCGGCGCGGTTCTTAAAAGAAAATGATCCGGCAAAATACGGACCGGATCGGTGCGGGAGCAGTTTCATGGGAAAGAGCAATGAGGCAAAACGGGGCCTTGATGACCCTGCGATGCGGGAGATACTGTTTGAGACGATAGAGTCGGAATATGAAGCAAAGCATGAGCCTGTGAGAGTGTTCGAGGAGCTTGTGATCGGAAAGAGCAGGGCGGATGCCATCATCGTGACGGGGGAGCGGATACTGGGGTTTGAGATAAAGAGCGACCGGGACAGCCTTGCAAGGCTTGAGAAGCAGGTGCATAATTACGACCGTTTCTGTGATTACTGCTATATCGTGACAGGGCTTCATTTTATCGACAGGATAGAGGAGCATGTGCCGAAGCACTGGGGAATCTATGATATCCTCGAGGATGAGGAGGGTAAGCTTCATATCGAGATGTATCGGGAGGCGGAGAAAAATCCTGCCGAAAGGCCTACGGTAAAGCTGAAGAACCAGATGAACCTGTTATGGAGGTCGGAGCTTATGAACATAGTGAAACGCTTCGGCATCAGAGGCTACAGCAGCAGAAACAAGCATAAGCTCAGAGACCTGATAGTCGACAAGATCGGAAAGGAACAGTCAAAGCAGCTGACCTGCGAGCTCCTTATAAACCGCGATTACAGTATTTACGAAGAGGAAGGAGAGCAATAAAAATAGACAACGAAAAACGGATGCATGGCAAGTATTTTGTAAAAACTGCTTGTTTTTAGATGCAGATATGTTAGAATATTTTTAGTTTTTTATAGTTTTCTATAAATATTTAAGGGAGGTTTGTAAAAAGTAATGAAAATGAAAAAGATCGCTTCTATTCTGATGGCTTCAGCTCTTGCATTAAGTCTTTCGGCCTGCGGCTTAAGCGCGGCTCCCGCAGATACTGCGGCACCGGCTGCCGACACCGCTGCCGAGGCTCCGGCTGAGGAAGCAGCTCCCGCAGAAGAAGCTGCAGAAGAGCCCGCAGCTGATTCCGCAGCGTCCGGTGATCCGGCGGTAACCCTCGTTATGGCTGAGGTTAACCCTCTTGACACTATCGTGGGACGTATGGATTCAAAGTTCAAGGAGGAGGTTGAGAAGCTTTCCGGCGGATCGATCACCATCGACCTTCAGGCTTCTGGTGTTTTAGGTTCCGAGAATGATGTGCTTGATGCCATGCTCGGCGGCGCAGGAACCATCCAGATGTCCAGGATCTCTGCTTTCGCGCTTACCAACTACGGCGGAGAGAAGAGCAAGCTCTTATCCATCCCCTATACCTTTGCCGACAGAGATCATTTCTGGAATTTCGTTCATTCCGATCTTGCTCAGGAATTCCTTAACGAGCCCTCGGAGAACGGCGCAGGCGTAAGAGGCCTCTTCTACGGCGAGGAAGGCTTCCGTCATTTCTTCACAAAAGAGCCTGTTGAGAAGGTTGAGGATTTCGCGGGAATGAAGATCCGTGTTTCCAACGACCCCGTTATGGTTGGTATGGTTAACGGCCTTGGCGCAAACGCTACGGAGATCGCTTTCGGTGAGCTTTATTCAGCTCTTCAGACCGGTGTCTGCGACGGCGCAGAGCAGCCCACAGCCAACTACAAGGCAAACGCTTTTGATGAGGTAGCTCCTAACTTCATCCTTGACGGACATACCCTGGGCGCTGTTCAGGTCATCATCACCGACGAGGCATGGAACGGCCTTACAGAGGCACAGCAGGCAGCTATTACCGAGGCTTCACAGATCGCTTCCGATTTCTGTCACGAGATCTCGGAAGAGGCTGAGAACGAGGTTCTTGAGCAGCTTAAGGCTGACGGCGTAAATGTCGTTGAAGTAGCTGACAAGACTCCCTGGCAGGAAGCCTGCAAGGCTGTTATCGAAGAGAACACCAGCGATCAGGCTGAGCTTTATCAGCAGATCCTTGACCTTGCAAAGTAATAAAAGGTCTTAAATCTGTGTATTTATCGGGGCACTGGGCAACGATGCCCGGTGCCTCGTTTCGTTGACCGGTAATTAATCACGGTCCGTAAGACTTTGAACAGAAACATATAATATGGTATTGATTGTCAGAAAGGAGAGGCAGATATATGCCGGCAATTTTTGTAAAGCTGGATAAAATAAGACCGGTCTATGACGCGGTCTATAAGGTTACGGCCGTGCTGTGCAAGCTGATGCTGATCGCGGATATTCTTATCGTAACCTTTCAGGTGGCGGGCCGATACATTCCGTTCATTCCGGATCCTACCTGGACCGAACAGGTGGTTCTTACCCTGATGTCGTATATGGCTGTGCTTTCGGCTGCCCTTGCCATCAGACGGGGGGCGCATATCAGGATGACGGCTTTTGACAAATATATTCCGGATAAGGTTTTGAAAATACTGGATCTTATTGCGGACGCGGCTGTTCTTGTGCTTGCGGTGATAATGATTGTTGAGGGCTGGTCCTACGCCAATAAGATAGGCGGGGTCGGCAATTATGAGAGCATGCCCTGGCTTTCCAGGTTCTGGATGTATTTTCCGGTTCCGCTTGCGGGTATAGCGATGTTCGTATTTGAGCTGGAAGCGGTTTATACGCATATCAAGTCCTTTTTTGTAAAGGAGGAAGAGACAAAGGGAGGTGAGGGTAAATGACTGTCAATTCTACTGCGATAGCGGTCCTGCTTATAAGCTTTCTGGTGATGATCCTGTTAAGATTCCCCATAGCTTACGCGGTGGCGCTTTCTTCTATCCTCTGTCTTTTAGTGGAGGGCAATCCTCTTACGACGCTGTGTCAGTTTATGGTGAAGGGAATAAGCTCTTTTTCGCTCATGGCGGTTCCCTTCTTTATCACCATGGGCGTGCTCATGGGAAGCGGAGGCATATCCCAGAAGCTCATTGATCTGGCGAACGCCTGCGTGGGATGGATGACCGGCGGCATGGCCATGGTCAATATCGTGGCTTCGTATTTCTTCGGTGGCATTTCAGGCTCGGCATCTGCGGATACGGCCTCTCTTGGGTCGATCCTCATCCCCATGATGGCGGATCAGGGCTATGACAAGGATTTCTCGACCGCTGTGACCATAACCTCCTCCTGTGAGGGCCTTTTGGTGCCTCCTTCACATAACATGGTTATTTATGCCATGTCCGCGGGCGGCATTTCCGTAGGGGCGCTTTTCCTTGCGGGTTATATCCCGGGAGCCCTGCTTGCCGCATCGCTTATGATAGGCTCATATATCATTTCAAAAAAGCGTAATTATCCCAAGGGAGATAAATTCTCTTTCAAGGTTCTGCTTAAGCAGCTTTCGGTTTCCATATGGGCCCTTGCCGCGATAATCATAGTTGTCGTCGGAGTTGTAGGCGGTGCCTTTACCGCAACGGAATCGGCGGCTATTGCAGTTATCTACAGTCTTATCGTTTCTGTATTCATATACAGGGGCCTTGACTGGAAGGGGGTCTGGAAGGCTCTGGATGACTGCGTAAATACCCTTTCCATAGTGCTCATACTTATCGCTACCTCAGCAGTGTTCGGAAACTGCCTTACAAGGCTTCATGTTCCGGATATCGCCGCCAGGGCGATAACGGGCGTCAGCAGCAATCCCTATGTGATCGCCCTGCTGATAGACCTTATCCTTCTGGTGCTTGGATGTATCATGGATATGGCTCCCATCATCCTGATAGCGACGCCTATCCTGCTTCCCATAGCGACCTCCATCGGGATCGATCCGGTACAGTTCGGTATCATCATCGTTCTCAACTGCGGTATCGGTCTTCTTACGCCGCCTGTGGGAGCTGTGCTGTTTATCGGTTCGGCGGTAGCCAAGCTCCCCATGGAAAAAGTAGTAAAGGCCACATTACCGTTTTATCTCTGCATGATCATCGTTCTCATCCTCATTACCTTTATCCCGGGGATCAGTATGTTCCTGCCGAATCTCTTAAGATAAAAGCCTGCGGTGTGTTATTATGACGCGGAGCCTTACGGGAGCATGCTATGGAATATGATTATCAGTACAGGATAAGGGTATCCGACCTCTGGCAGGTCCGGATGTATTATGCCTATGCCTCCTACCTGGCTGTGGTCAATATCGTATGTATCTTCGCATCCATAGTATTGATCATAGCCTTCTGGAAGGAGTCTGTCCCCTGGGTGAGGCTTGTGATGCTGGTATTTCTGTCCATGTTTACGGTCATCCAGCCCGCCTTCATCTATCTTGACTGCAGGCGGCAGGTAAAGGAGCTTGAAAAGCAGGGCGGAGACGGCCCGGGCCTTGATCTCAGGCTTACCTTCAACGAGGAAGGCCTTGTAATAAGGACCATGGGCAAATATGAAAAGCACCCATGGAAGGATATAATAAGCTTTACGGTGAGGCCTACTCTCGTGATCGTATATACCGGAAACAATCAGGGCTATATACTTACCAACCGGGTACTGGGGGAGACGAGAAAGGACTTCATCGCTTTTGTAAGACAAAATATAACCAAATGAGCTGGAGGTAATGCTTATGGAGATGACATTAAGATGGTACGGAAGCAGATTTGATACGGTGACCCTGGAACAGATAAAACAGATACCCGGGGTAAAGTCCGTGATCACGACCCTTTATGACGTTCCCGTCGGAGAGGCGTGGAAACGCGAGCAGATAAAGGCGCTTAAGGACGAGGTGGAGGCTGCGGGCCTTAAGATCGCAGGGATAGAGAGCGTAAATGTCCATGATGATATCAAGGCAGGCGGCGGCAGGAGAGACGAGTATATCGACAATTATATCGAAAGCCTTGAAAACCTCGGCAAGGAAGATATACATATGGTCTGCTATAACTTCATGCCTGTTTTTGACTGGACAAGGACCGAGCTTGCCAGGAAGAGGGCGGACGGCTCAACCGTCCTCGCCTATACCCAGGAGGCGGTAAACGCCATTGTTCCGGAGAAGATGTTCGATTCCATACGGGGCGAGATGAACGGTACGGTAATGCCGGGATGGGAGCCCGAAAGGATGGAGCATGTAAAGGAGCTTTTTGACCTCTATAAGGACGTGGATGAGGAAAAGCTTTTTGAGAATCTGAAGTATTTCCTTGAAAAGATAATGCCTGTCTGCAACAAGTATGATATCAGAATGGCCATTCATCCCGACGACCCGGCCTGGAGCGTGTTTGGCCTGCCCAGGATCATCATAAACAAAGAAAATATCTTAAGGATGATGAAGATGGTGGATGACCCCCATAACGGCGTCACCTTCTGCTCGGGCTCCTACGGGACCAATCTGGAAAACGATCTGCCCGACATGATACGCTCCTTAAAGGGAAGGCTCCACTTTGCCCATGTGAGGAACTTAAGCTTTATCTCAAAGGATCCCGAGACCCTTAATTTTGAAGAGGCGGCGCATCTTTCCTCGGACGGGACCTTTGATATGTACGAAATAATGAAGGCTCTCTACGATATCGGATTTGAGGGTCCCATAAGACCGGATCACGGAAGGATGATCTGGGGAGAAAAGGCAATGCCGGGCTACGGTCTCTATGACAGAGCTCTGGGCGCGGCCTATTTAAACGGCCTTTGGGAAGCGATCACCAAGGCAAACGCATAATCAGATCAGAGAGGTTTTTGAAAATGAAGCTAAACAATGAAGGACTTAAAGACAGGGCAGCCTGGGAGGAAAAGGGATATTCCCTTTATACCTTTGACAGAGAGAAAATGACAGAGGAGACGAAGAAGGAACCTGAGTGGGTCCACTTCGGAGCCGGCAATATCTTCAGGGCGTTTCAGGCCAATATAGCCCAGAACCTTCTGAACAAAGGGATAACGAACAAAGGGATAACGGTGGTAGAGGGCTTTGATTACGAGATCATTGAAAAGATGTACAGGCCTCACGACAATCTTTCCATACTGGTGACCCTGAAAACAGGGGATCAGGGCGGAAATATCGAAAAGACGGTGATCGGAAGCATAGCGGAATCCTGTATCCTGGACTCGGAGAACGAGGCGGAATACGAGAGACTGAAAACCATCTTCAGGGCAGCTTCACTTAAGTTTGCCACCTTTACCATAACCGAGAAGGGCTACAGCCTTACGGATGCGAAGGGAGAGCTTTTAAAGAGCGTCTCGGAGGATTACGAAAAGGGCCCCGATAAACCCGCAAGCTATATCGGAAAGGTGACCTCTCTCCTCTATGAGAGATATAAGAGCGGAAAAAAGCCCATAGCCATGGTGAGCACCGATAACTGCTCCCATAACGGGGACAAGCTCTTTGCCGCCGTTTCGGCCTTTGCCGGGGAGTGGGTAAAGAACAAAAAAGCCGAGGCCGGTTTTGTTGATTATATAAAGGATCCTTCTTTTGTATCCTTCCCCTGGAGCATGATCGATAAGATCACTCCGAGGCCGGATGCCGCCGTAGAGGAAATGCTTAAAAAGGATTCTATAGACGGGCTTGAGAATGTGATAACCTCTAAAAAAACCTACGTGGCTCCCTTTGTAAACGCGGAGGAGTGCGAATATCTTGTGATAGAGGACAGCTTCCCGGCGGGAAGGCCCGAGCTTGAAAAGGGTGGCGTTATCTTTACCGACAGGGAGACCGTTGACAAGGTGGAGAGGATGAAGGTATGTACCTGCTTAAATCCCCTGCACACCGCCCTTGCGGTCTATGGGTGTCTTCTCTCCTACGATAAGATCTCGGAGGAGATGAAGGACCGGGATCTTAAGAGGCTTGTGGAAAGGCTTGGCTATACTGAGGGTCTTCCTGTGGTCACCGATCCGGGAGTGCTCAATCCGAGGGAGTTTATCGATGCCTGCTTAAATGTAAGGCTTCCCAATCCCTACATGCCCGATACGCCCCAGAGAATAGCTACGGATACCTCCCAGAAGCTTTCCATCCGTTTTGGAGAGACCATAAAGAATTATATTAAGAGAGGTATGGATCCTTCTTCCCTGAAGGCCGTGCCCATGGTGTTTGCGGGGTGGCTGCGCTATCTGATGGCTGTTGACGATAACGGTGAGAGCTTTGAATTAAGCCCTGATCCGATGCTTCCGGCCCTCACCCCCCATGTAGCGGGCATAGAGCTTGGAAAGACGGATCCCGACAGCGCAAAGGAGGCAATCTCCGGGCTTCTTAAGGATGAAAGGATCTTCGGGATCGATCTTTATGAGGCGGGCCTTGCAGAGCAGGTGAAGGAGCTCTTTGCAGAGCTTACAGCAGGCCCCGGCGCAGTACGAAAGACATTGGAAAAGATCTGAGCATTAACAGGAGGATGTTCATGGACATGCAGTTTGATTTCAACAGTATAAAGAACCCCGAATTTTTCGAAGAGGGGAGGATGCCGGCGCATTCCGATCATGAATACTACCGCAATGCAAAGGAGAGACAGGGAGGCTACACCACCTTCAAATACTCTCTTGACGGAGTCTGGAAGTTTTATTATTCAAAGAACTTCGACGGCATGACCCCGGATTTTTTCGAGCCGGATTTTGACTGTTTAAGCTGGGACGATATAAGGGTTCCCGCCTGTATACAGCTGGAGGGCTACGGAAGACCCCAGTATGTTAATGTCCAGTATCCATGGGACGGTCACGAGGAAGTGGAGCCCGGTCAGATCCCGATGGAGTTCAATCCCGTGGCCCACTATGTCAAAAGCTTTTATGTACCCGAAGAGATGAAGGGTGAAAAGATAGGCATTCATTTTGACGGCGTGGAGAGCGGGTTTGCCCTCTGGTTAAACGGAAAGTATATCGGCTACAGTGAGGACAGCTTTACTCCCGCGGAATTTGACTTAACCGGGGCCATAGATGAGGAAGGGCCCAATAAGCTTGCAGTCATGGTATTCCGCTTTACCTCCGGAAGCTTTCTTGAGGATCAGGATTTCTTCAGGTTCTCGGGCATATTCAGGCCGGTGTGGCTGTTCTCCGTGCCTTCGGTCCATGTTTCCGACATGACCGTAAAGACCATAATGGATGATGAATACAGGGACGCGGAGCTGGAGGTTAAGCTTTCTGTGACCGCTCAGGGAAAGGCTTTGATAAGCCTTGAAGAGCTGGGCACGGATCTGTGCTCGGAGGGGATGGATATCTTCAGCGTGGATGAGGTGCTGGAAAAGGAGAACACCTTTACCTATAAGATAAGAAAGCCGCTTAAATGGAGCGCTGAGATGCCTAATCTCTATGAGCTCACCATCGTTGTATACAACAGAGAGGGGGAGCCTCAGGAGATCATATCCGAAAGAATAGGCTTCAGGCGCTTTGAGATAAAGAACGGGATTATGTGCTTAAACGGCAAGCGTATCGTGTTCCGCGGTGTCAACAGGCATGATTTTTCCTCCTTCGGGGGAAGAGTTGTTTCACAGGAGGAGATCGAGAAGGATCTCATCACCATGAAGCGCAACAATATCAATGCCGTCCGTACCAGCCACTATCCCAACCAGACAGTGTTCTACAGGCTCTGTGACGAGCTGGGGCTGTATGTGATCGATGAGACCAATCTCGAGACTCACGGGCTCTGGGCGCTTATAGGGGAAGGAGGAAAACCCATAAGCTACGGGGTTCCCGGAGACAGGGAGGAGTATCTTAATAATGTTCTGGACAGGGCAAAGAGCATGTTCGAGCGGGATAAGAACCATGCCTGCATACTGATCTGGTCTCTCGGGAACGAGTCCTTCGGCGGCAGCAATTTAAAGGCCATGCATGATGCCTTCCATGAATGGGACGATACCAGGCTTGTTCACTATGAGGGAGTTATAAATGACGCGCGTTATCCCGATACCACGGACATGGTCAGCACCATGTACTGGAGCGTTAAGGATATAAGGAGCTATCTGAAGGAGCACCGGGACAAGCCCTTCATAAACTGTGAATATACCCATGCCATGGGAAATTCCTGCGGCGGTATGTACATCTATACAAACTATGCGGATAAGGAGCCTCTTTTCCAGGGCGGCTTTATCTGGGACTATATCGATCAGTCCCTGACCGCCCTTGACAGATACGGAAATGAGTATCAGGCATACGGGGGTGATTTCGACGAGAGGCCCAATGACGGAAGCTTCTGCGGAAACGGTATTGTCTACGGCCGGGACAGGGATCCTTCCCCGAAGATGCAGGAGGTCAGGTATAATTACCGTCCCGTCAAGGTCGTCTTCGAGGGCGGCGGCGCGCGCTTCAACTATGAGAGCCCCGAAAAGAAGCCCGATACCGATATGGCTGAGGATTCTTCAAAAGAGAGAAATATCAGGATCTTTAACAGAAATCTCTTTGTAAATACTTCGGAGTATGATGCGGTCCTTCTTCTTGAAAGAAGCGGAGATCTGCTCATGGAGAAGCATCTGCGCATAAATACCCTTCCTCTTTCGGAAACAGTCATACCGGTTCCCGAGGAGTTTTCCGATTACATCGACAGCCATAAGGGCGAGCTGGTCCTTACTCTTTCCTTCAGGCTCAATAAGGACAGACAGTGGGCCGGGGCAGGCTATGAGGTGGCCTATGGACAGGCCGTATACGGAACGCCCCTTCCGCTTACCCATAAAAAGGCTGCCATGCGGGTCATACACGGGCTGTATAATATCGGAGTCAGGGGAGAGGGCTTTGAGATGATGTTTTCAAAGCTTTCCGGAGTTATGGTCTCCTACAGGTTTGCGGGAAGAGAGCTGTTTAAAAAGCCTCCCGTTCCCAATTTCTGGCGTCCCATGACCGAAAATGACAGGGCCAATCTCCTTCCCTTCAGGGCGGGCCAGTGGAAGCTTGCGAGCATGTATGCCGACTGCAGGAATCCCGAAGATCTCTACAGCATGGAAAGGGGCATTACCTTTGAGGAGAAGACGGAGGACGGCAATGAGGTGGTGGTGACCTGTAACTATAATCTTCCCACCATTCCCTCAAAGACCGCAAGCATACAGTATACCGTGCATGAGGACGGCGTTGTGGACGTTGAGCTTACCATGGAAAAGAGCGATGATGTGGGAGAGCTTCCGGAGTTCGGGGTTCTGTTCACCCTTCCCGAGAGGCTTAATATCCTTGAGTGGTACGGCATAGGGCCTGATGAGAGCTATGTTGACAGGCCTCACGGAAAGCTTTCGGTATACAGAAACAGGGTAAAGGACAACATGGCAAAATACCTTGTGCCTCAGGAGTGCGGGAATAAGATCGGGGTAAGGTATGCGGAGCTTACCGACGAGAAGGGCGGGATCTGCCTGCTGTCCTCGGATGACTATATCAGTCTTTCGGTGCTGCCCTATTCGCCTCATCAGATCGATGACGCGTCCCATCCCCAGGAGCTTCCGCCCGTTTATCATACTTATGTCAGGGCTTCGCTTATGCAGATGGGGGTAGCCGGTGACGATACCTGGGGGGCAAAGACAAAGCCGGTTCACATGCTGGACAATTCCCGGGAGCTTAAGTTCAGGTTCTCCTTTACGGGGATCTGATACAAATTAAATCATGAATGGTAACCTTATAACCACAC